>CBEULQ010000043.1:0-10607 GCA_965543975.1 uncultured Desulfocucumis sp.
ATTCTTTGTTAATCATGTTAATGGTAATTGCTGCAAAAATTCTCCCGGCGAACAAGAGTGTAAAACTTTTAATGGGTAATGAAGCAATAGCATATGGTGCCGTGGAGGCTGGTGTACAGGTTGCTGCCGCATACCCCGGCACCCCGTCGTCGGAGATTTTTACCACCCTGGCTAAAATGGCCGGGGAAAAAGGCTTTTTTGCAGAATGGTCCGTTAATGAAAAGGTGGCGCTGGAAGTAGCCGCCGGGGCATCATACGCCGGGGCACGGGCTATAGTGACAATGAAGCAGGTGGGCCTCAACGTGGCCTCCGACCCTCTGATGAGTCTGGCCTACATAGGGGTTAAAGGCGGGCTGGTGCTGGTGGTTGCTGACGACCCGGGACCGCACAGTTCCCAGACCGAGCAGGATACACGTAAATTCGGGCAGTTTGCCAAACTCCCGGTACTGGACCCTGCTACACCGGCAGAGGCCAGGGAAATGGCCAAGTATGCTTTTGAACTTTCGGAAAAGCTATTGCTGCCTGTAATATTAAGGCCCACCACCAGAACCTGCCACGCCTGCCAGGATGTTGAGGTTATGGATAACGTACAACCGCCCGAACCTCCCTCCGGTTTTGAAAAAGACTCCAAATGGGTGATTTTGCCCAGTTTGAGCGCCCGCAAGCACCCCTGGCTCAACCAGCAGCAGGAAACAGCCAGGCGAGTATTTGAGGAGTCTCCTTTCAACCAGTTAATCATTGATGAAGGTTCGCAGATAGGTATTATTGCCTCCGGTGTAAGTTACAATTATGTGCGCGAGGTCCTGGAGATGACCGGACTGAGAGCCTCCACACTGAAAATCGGCACCCCTTGCCCGCTGCCCTTAAACCCGGTGCTGGAACTGCTCCGGGGAGTTAAAAAAGTACTTGTTGTCGAGGAGCAGGAGCCGGTGGTGGAAGACCAGGTTATCGCCCTTTGCTGGCACAACAATCTTGATGTGAAAATTTACGGAAAACATGACCGGCTGGTGCCGCGGGAAGGGGAGCTGAATGTCGACAGGGTGAAGGCCATAATTGAAAAATACTGTCAGCTCCCGGATACCGCTTTGTCAAAACCCGCGCCGGGCCCGGAACTGCCCCTGCGCACCCCCATACTCTGCGCGGGCTGCCCGCACCGGGCATCCTTCTATATATTCAACCAGGCCGCAAAAGGAATGAATGCGGTTTTTACCGGAGATATCGGATGCTATACCTTGGGGGTAATACCCCCCTTGAACGCGGTGGACACCTGCCTGTGCATGGGGGCAAGCATTACCATTGCCACCGGAATGAACCGGGTGGAGCCAAACCGCAAGCAAGTGGCCTTTTTGGGCGACTCCACTTTCTTTCATACCGGTATTCCCGGGCTTATCAACGCTGTATATAACAGGGCTAATATAACCGTAGTTATACTGGACAACCGCACCACAGCCATGACCGGGCACCAGCCCCACCCCGGCCTTGGCCGCACCGCCCTCGGCCCGGCGGAAACCACCATCGACATTGCCAGAATGGTGGAAGCCTGCGGGATCGAGTTTGTGCGGGAGGTGGACCCCTATGACCTTGACGCGGCCGGTGAGGCGGCCAGGGAGGCGCTGCTTTACCCGGGGCCCTCGGTTGTAATTATGAAACGGGAATGTATTGCACTGGCCAGGAGCAAATCCCACTATACCGTGAACAGCGACAACTGTGTTCAGTGCGGCATCTGCGTAGAGGAACTGGGCTGCCCGGCAATCACCAGACCCGGCGGGATCACAGAAATAAACAATAACTGCTGCTGCTGCGGTGTCTGCGCACAGATTTGTCCTGCCGGGGCCATTGAGGAGGTAATGCAATGAAACTGGATATTGTGATAAGCGGTGTAGGCGGTCAGGGATCGGTGCTGGCCTCCCGGGCGCTGGCCCTGGCGGCCATGAGCAGCGGGCTGGCGGTGCGCACATCCGAAGTAATCGGCATGGCCCAGCGGGAAGGCCCGGTAACAAGCCACGTTCGGATGGGTGACCATCTTTACGGCGCCATCATCCCAGACCGGGAGGCGGATTTCCTGCTGGGTTTTGAGTTGGCCGAAACGGTGAGGGCACTGGACAAGCTAAAGCCGGGTGGCACAATTATCACCAGTTACTCCACAATCATACCCGTCTCGGTTCAATTGGGAATTTCAAAATATGATTCACAAACATATAAAGAATACCTTAAGGAAAAAGCCGGAAGGATTGTTTTTCTGGACATGGCGGAAATATCCAGCCGGGCTGGCAACCCCAAAACCGGTAACGTGGTAATGCTGGGGGCATTTTCCACCGTGCTGGGTCTTCCTTTTAAGCCTGAACAGCTGCTGGAATCGGTGTTAAATTCAGTGCCGGATAAACTCAAGGATATAAACCGGCGCGCCTTTGAATTAGGGCAGCAGGCAATGGAGGTGGCTTAGGTGGTATTAATGTTGGAAAAAAATGAATGGCCCGGTCTTGAAAAGGTCTTTCGCCACCAGGAGATAAAGCTCAGGGAAATGCTGCCCCGGCTTTATGAAAATTCCCCCTTTTACCGGCGGAAGCTGGATGAGAGCGGTATTGACCCTGCCGGCATCAAAACACTGAATGACCTGGGCAGGCTGCCCTTCACCACCAAATCCGAGCTCCGCACCGGCTACCCCCTTGGACTAATGGCCGTACCGGAAGAACTTGTGGTCAGGATTCACTCCTCCTCCGGCACCACCGGCAAGCCCGTGGTGGTACCTTATACTGCCAATGACGTTTCCGTTTGGGCCGAAATGATGGCCCGCTGCCTGGCCGCCACAGGTTTGACCAACCTGGACCGGGTTCAGGTAACACCCGGTTATGGACTCTGGACGGCGGGAATAGGATTTCAGGCCGGAGTTGAACGCCTGGGCGCTATGACTATTCCCACCGGCCCCGGCAACACGGAAAAACAAATTGAAATGATGATTGATCTCAAAACCACGGCATTGATAGGGACTTCATCCTACGGACTTTTACTGGCGGAGGAGATTAACAAACGGAGTCTGAAAGATCAGATTAAACTGCGCCGAGGCATATTCGGTTCCGAGCGCTGGGGTGATAAAATGCGCTCCAGGATTGAAGAGCTGCTGGGCATCGAAACCTTCGATATTTATGGCCTCACCGAAATATACGGCCCGGGCATTGCCATTGACTGCCCGGTTCATGACGGCCTTCATTTCTGGTACGATCAGTTGCTTTTTGAAATAATAGATCCCTCCACCGGCAAGCAACTTCCGGTGGGAGAAGAAGGAGAGCTGGTGGTCACTACCCTGACCAAGGAAGGTATGCCTCTCTTGCGCTATCGCACCCATGACATTACCCGGATTAGAACCGGACAGTGCTCCTGTGGAAGCCCTTACCCCACCATTGACCGGGTACTGGGCCGCACCGATGACATGATTAAAATTAAAGGAGTAAACATTTACCCCGGCCAGATTGATCATGTACTGCAAATCACCGAGGGCGCCGGAAGCGAGTACCAGATTATTTTGAACAGAAAGGAAGGCAAGGACAGCATACTGGTTAAGATAGAGTCGGAACCGGAATATTCTTTGGATTCTGTAGCAGGCAGGTGCCGCAAAAATATAAAAGCCCGCATCGGAATTGCCGCAGAGGTGGAAATTGTTCCCCCGGGGTCACTCCCCCGGAGCGAAAAGAAGAGCAAAAGAGTTTTTGATTACAGGGAGAGCTGAAACAGCGCAGCACTGATATCCTGGAATCTTTACCGGCCTGTCGATACTCTTACTGAGGCCGGGGAAATAGCAGCCCTGTTAAGATATTAAATCAAATATATAAAATAAGGGGTTTAGACTTGGCGCTAAACCCCTTATTTTATGCTCTATTTTCTTCCTCCTTTCATTCCGGAGGCCGGGCAAGCAATGGATGAAATTTGTGCTTTTATAAAAACGCACCATAATCACGAATGACACATTTCAGGCCTATTCTGCTTGGCAAAGCTCAGGAAGCGACAACAAGGTTCATCATGCTTCACGATGGGCGCCTGTTCATTTATTTCCCTAAATTGGTAGCGCATGGACAGCTCTGTTCATATTCTATATCAGGTAAAATAACCAATATAATTGAGCATTACAGTCTGTTGATCCTCGACCTTCGAGGACGGAGTCTTACAGGCTGTTAGCGAGATAAAAAAGGAGTGTAAGCTATTTGGTAAAAGTTAAAGTTGGATTGCGTCCTATCGTTACTAATATAAATTTGCCAACTGTTTTGAAAACAACTATACTTCCGAGTGATTCAGTCGAAAGTTTATTTATTGCAACTCAAGTAGGGGAAATATTTTATATTAGAAAAGGTGTTAAAAGGATTTTTTTAGATATTCGTGAGAGAATCATAAAACTAGGTATTTCTGACGGTGGATATGATGAACGCGGATTATTAGGACTGGCGTTTCATCCCAAATTTTATTATAATGGCCTGTTTTATCTTCATTATTCGGTGGCAGGAACACAAGGTCCGGGAGCTCTTCCCGGCTCTTTTACGCCTAACCCGTGTGATCCCGGCACTTTAAACCTGCAGTGGACAAATAGAGAAATTAAATATGATCATATTGATACAGTTGAAGAATGGGTCTTGCAATCCAATGGTCAACCTCAAAAAAAGCGGACATTACTTAATTTAAGAAGACCATTTTTTAATCATAATGGTGTAAATAGCTTAAACTTTTCACCTGAAACAGGAAAACTTGTCTTAACTAATGGAGATGGAGGATCAGCTTATGATCCGTTTAATTTAAGCCAGGATGATAACGAAATCGCCGGTAAGATCATTGAAATTGATGTGGATAAGAAAATAATTATTGATAATCCCCCTGTGGTCACTGGTTTTAATGAACTTCCCAAATCTATTCAGGAAATTCTTACAGTAATTGCCAAAGGGGTCCGCAATATAGTAGGTATTTCTTTTCAAAGGGTTTGTGATCAATATATTAAATATGTAGGAAATGTCGGGCAGCATTTGGTGGAGTCTATTTTTTCATTCATTAATTATAAACCAATACCAGTTACTCAGCTTATTCAAGCTTCTTCAAAGATATTTGAACCAGACCCAGAAGAATTTGTTAACCTTGGATGGAGAGCGTGGGAAGGCGCTCTTCCTACTTCAATTTTAAGGGAATGCTCTACTAATCCAGATTTAAATGAGAAAGTCATTGTTTATTATAATGAAGTAGTAAAAACTTCAACGCTGCGTCTTGAGCCAATAATCAGTTATTTTCATGAAGATCCCCGACCAGATAAGTTTGAAGCAACTTCACTTACAGGGGTCCAAACTTATCTGGGGAATAGAATTCCCGGTTTAAAGGGAAGTGTTGTTTTTACCGATCTCGCACGGAATAATGAATCTGAACCTCCGGTCAGAGGAGTTTTAGCTTATTCCAGGGTGGGATCAGAGTGTAAACTAAATGATTTTACAGTTATTGAAACCGATTATGATTTTGGATCCCAATCGGCTTATTATGTTAGTTTGGGAACAAATCTTTATCAAACCAGACTATATCTAGGGGTTTATGGATCTATCCAAGTGACTAATTTTAATCAAGGTACTGTTTTTGAAATTGTTCCATAATCACTTTTAATTCCTGGCTTGCGCCAGGCCACGTCCCCGCAAAGCGTGGCATGGGGGCGTTTCGTTTCGTGGCATGGGCGTGGCATGGGGGGCGTGGCATGGGGACGTTTCGTTTGACACATTAATGGTGGCGAGCGAAACGTCCCCGTGCCACCTCCAATAATCATTTTTAATTCCTAGCTTGCGCCAGGCAACGTAATATAAAGGGGATTCTCGCGATTAATGATGGGAATCCCTTGTTAGTTTTACGGGCGGATTTTGCAAGAACGTTTTCTCCCAACCAATCCAGCTGAACAAATGAGCATCCCTTGTTTATAGGTAATCTATCCTGGCACCCCAAGGAAAAACCACCAATAAATACATTTTATCCCTAAAGAAAATTATATAAAAATAACTAATCGTTAATATAAAGGATATTTATGCTAATTTTGTAGAATATCAACTTAACTTTATTTGAAAGGTGTGTTGTTTATGCGGCCAGAGGCCATGAGGATTTTTGATAATTTGCGGCAGCAAAATATAATTTCACTGGAACACGCTAAAAAAAACAATGTTAAGATTGTCGGTATTTACTGTACCTATGCACCCCAGGAACTGATACTGGCCGCAGGAGCCCTGCCAGTGGGGCTATGCGGTACCAGGAATGAGCCTATTGCAGCTGCTGAAAAAACATTGCCCAGAAATCTTTGTCCTTTAATCAAGTCTAGTTACGGTTTTGCAGTTAGCGATACCTGCCCCTTTTTCCGTTTTTCAGATTTAATCATCGGAGAAACCACCTGTGATGGAAAGAAAAAGATGTTTGAACTGCTGGGGCAAATAAAACCCATGCACATAATGCATCTCCCTCAGGGTACTGACCGGTCTGAATCTTTTCAGTGGTGGGTTAAAGAGTTATATCTGCTGAAAGGTAAGTTGGAAGAAGAACTTGATGTTGAAATCAGCCAGGAAAAAATTAGGGAGGCTATCAAACTGTCTAACAGGGAAAGGATGGCAATGAGAGCCCTCCATGAAATCAACAGGCTGGTTCCTGCCCCGCTCACCGGACTTGATATGCTAACTGCAATATGGAGTAGAGGTTTCAGTATTGATAAAGAGGAAGGAATAACATTAATCAAACAGCTGGTTGGTGAAGCCATGGACATAGCCAGGGAAGGGTTGTCACCTTTTTCTAAAAATACCCCGCGAATTTTACTCACCGGTTGTCCTGTGGGTCTGGGGTCTGAAAAAGTTCTCAGGCTTCTGGAAGAATGTGGTGCAAGTATAGTGTGTCTGGAAAACTGCAGCGGATACAAAGTACTTGATATTCTTGTGGATGAAAATGGGGACAGGGACCCCATTGAAGCCCTTGCTGAGAAATATTTAAAAATACCCTGCTCCTGTATGTCCCCAAATGTTGAGCGCTTTAAATTAATATCCAGGTTGATTCAGGATTATTCTGTAGACGGAGTGGTCGACCTTACATGGCAGGCATGCCATACCTACAATGTAGAGGCAGGTTTGCTAAGACAGCATATCCGGGATAAACATGAATTGCCTTACCTGCAACTTGAAACTGATTATTCAAACTCTGATCAGGAGCAGCTTAAGACAAGGGTAACCGCATTTATAGAGATTTTGGCCCGGGGGTAATGAAAATGTACACTGTGGGTATTGACGTTGGATCTATGACCACAAAAGCCGTTTTATACAGGGATGATAAATGGCAGGGAGTTATAATCCCAACGGGTGTCAGCCCCCGTCAGGCAGGTAGAGAGTCCTTTGGGAAACTTCTCGCCAAAGCAGATTTAAGAGTAGAGGAAATCTCCTGCATAATAGGCACTGGCTATGGCAGGGTTTCCCTTGACTTTATCGACAGGCAAGTTACCGAGATAACATGTCATGCCAGGGGTGCACATTTTTTGGTGGTAAATACAGACATGGTTATCGATATAGGTGGGCAGGACAGTAAAGTAATACTAACCAACGGCAAAGGCAAAGTAGTGGAGTTTTCCATGAATGACAGGTGTGCTGCCGGGACAGGGAGATTTTTGCAGGTAATGGCCACTGCCCTGGGGTGTGACGTCAGCGACCTGGCGGATTTGTCCAAAGGTGCAGAGCCGGTGGAAATCAGCAATATGTGCACCGTTTTCGCAGAATCGGAGGTGGTCAGCCTTCTGGCCCAGGGTACGCCCAGGGAGAGGATTGTTGCTGGCATTCACCGCTCTGTGGCCCGCAGGGTAGCGGCTATGGCTGATAAGCTTGGAACCGGTAAAACTATTACCTTTACCGGAGGCGTGTCTAAAAATGAGGGAATTAAATATTTTCTTGAAAAAGAGCTGAAAAAAGAAATAATAGTGCCGGAGGGATCACAGTTTGCCGGAGCACTTGGAGCAGCTCTCCTGGCCGGGGAAAAGGTAAGCTGAAAAGGCTTTCTTTTACCGAGTATTGTATAAGTTGGTGGTTATATGAGGATGCCATTTAAAAATGAGCAAATGACCCCAAAAGAAAGAATGATTGCCTTTAACAACGGTCACCCTGTAGACCGGGTGCCATGCGTTCCCTTTGTGGGCGAGCATGCCTGCCGCCTGATTGGACATTCCTTTTCAGAATGCTGTCACTCCGCAGAGCTGATGACAGAAGCCCAGGTGGCCGCCTTTAAGGCCTACCGCCCGGATTCCATAGGCGCCGGCCCAGGGCTTTTCGGCTTAGCGGAGGCCATGGGCACCGGGCTTAATTATCCAGCTGACGGCCTGCCCTATGTAAGTGAGCCCGTTGTAAAAGATTATGCCGATTTGGACCGGCTGTCTCCGGCTAACCCTTACCGCGACGGAAAGCTGCTGCTGTGCCTGAAAACCCTTAAGTTGATTAACGGGCAAATTGGCGGCCAGGTAGTGGTCGGTTCCTCTTTTGGGGGTCCCTTTACCACTGCGGCAGCCCTGCGGGGAACGGATAATTTACTGAGAGATTTGCGCAAAAGGCCGGACATGGTTCACCGGCTGCTCAATCTGGCTACGCATAGCGCCTTAAATTATATTGATGCAGTCAGTGATTTAGGGATCAAGCCAGGTATCGCGGACCCCACTGCCTCCGGCACTTTGATCAGCACCGGGATGTTCAGGCAATTCGCCCTTCCTTATTTGAAAAAATGCTCGGATAGAATTGCTGAGCGCTGGGGAACCGGCCCCATGCTGCATATATGCGGCAATACCAGGCGTATATGGTCCGATATGGCCGATACCGGGGCAACTGTTTTAAGCCTCGACAATGAAGTGAACCTGGCCCGGGCCAAGGAAGAGGTGGGAAACCGGGTATGTCTGGCTGGGAATGTCCGGCCTGTGGATATCATGATGAAGGGAACCCGCGAGGATGTCTATGCCGAAGTGAAGGATTGTCTGCGCCGGGCCCATGACAATCCGAAAGGGTTTATTCTATGCACCGGTTGCGGTTTGCCGCTGGATACCCCTCCCGAAAATATAATTGCCATGATGGAGGCGGCCAGTATTTTCGGCAAATATCCTATTGACGTCGGATGCCTTAAATAACGGGTGAATTGATAGAATATGGGCTTTCCGAAGCAGATATAGCCCAATAACTGAAGGGGGATTGTATGGCCCGGGTAGAGTTGCATTCAGTAAGTAAAAATTACAATTCTTTAGCGGTAATAAGAGATTTTAATCTTACCGTGGAAGATGGAGAATTTGTTGTGCTGGTGGGCCCTTCCGGCTGTGGCAAATCCACCATCCTCAGAATGATTGCGGGACTCACCGATGTTACAGGCGGGGAAATAATGATTGATGGCTGTAAAGTCAATCACCTGGAGCCCAGAAAACGTGATGTGGCCATGGTGTTTCAAAATTATGCCCTGTACCCGCACATGAATGTCTTTGAGAATATGGCTTTTAGCCTCAAAATTCGCAAAATGCCGGCTGCGGACATAAAAAGGGCGGTCATGGAAACATCGGAAATACTTGGTATAACAGACCTGCTCAAACGTAAGCCGGGACAGCTATCAGGCGGACAAAGACAGAGAGTGGCTCTGGGCAGGGCAATTGTAAGAAAGCCAAAGGTTTTTTTAATGGATGAGCCTCTGTCAAACCTTGACGCACAACTCCGCATGCATATGCGCACAGAAATCATAAAACTTCACCGCCAGCTCAAGTCTACCTTTATTTATGTTACCCACGACCAGGTGGAGGCAATGACAATGGGCGACCGGATTGTAATAATGAGAGACGGCCTTGTCCAGCAGTTGGGTTCTCCTGAGGAAATATACAGGAATCCGGCCAATGTTTTTGTGGCCAAGTTTATCGGGTCGCCGCCGATAAACCTGTTTGAGGCCAAGCTTTCCAGTGTAGACAAATCCTTTGTCTCTCCGGACAATGGACTGAGCCTCGGGCTTGATATCTGCAGGAACGGCTCAATTAATAATATTAACGGTAAAAGGCTTTTGCTTGGTATCAGGCCTGAAGATGTGCAGATTAACTACCATTCCCCTTCAATTAGGGCCATCAGTGCCAAGGTGGACCTGGTGGAAAATACAGGATCGGAAAAAATTGTGTTTGCGGGTGCGGGGTGCTTACAATTCGTTGCAAAAACCGGTGCAGATTCTCCTTTAAGAGGAGGTGAAAGCGTCTGGCTGAACTTCCCGCCTGAGTCGGTTATCATATTTGATAAGGATAGCGGCTTTAGTTTAAATACTATACCTGCGGGAAATCCGGGGAATAATTGTTTAATTATATAACTGTTAATAAATAACGGAGAATTTAGCATGGTTTACACGTTTGATATGAAAGGCTGGGGACATCACTTTACGAAATTGATTAGAAAGAGGAATGTAAGTGAAACAAGAAGGTGTGTTCACTTGCATTAGTAGGAGGTTATTCTATGATTAACAGATTGTGCAAAAGAATATTTGGTATAACGTTGCTTTTTATATTTCTTCTTTGCAGTGTTTTAGTGCTATCCGGCTGCGACAAAAAGGATCAGACTTCGAACACCCAGGTTCAGGCTGTTGAA
>CBEULQ010000044.1:0-10556 GCA_965543975.1 uncultured Desulfocucumis sp.
GTGAGAATACTACTATCCCCTGGATTAATGAAGTGGTAAGCAATGTGCCGATACACATGGGAGTCCTTATTAACACAAAAACCGCCAACACCAAAGGGATTAAAACGGGAGACCGTATTCGTATCGAATCCCCATTTGGCGAAGTCAACGGTATTGCCAGGGTGATAGAAGAGATTCACCCAAATGTTATCGGTATTTCCAATGCTATTACCCGCTGGACCATACACCCGGTGGAAAGAAAAATGAATACTAATTTCAACAATTTGCTGCCGGCCAGCATTGAGTTTACCGATCAGGTATCCGGTCACCAGGAAACTGCCGTCAAAGTTCGCATCAGTAAAATATAACAAAGGGGTGAGACTAAATGGCAAGGTATGGCATGGTAATTGACCTTAAACGTTGTGTTGGATGCAATGCCTGCACTGTTGCCTGCAAAGCCGAGAATGCAACGCCGCCAAATATTTTTTTCACTAAAGTTTTGGAGCAGGTAGCGGGGCAGTACCCCATTGTAAAAAAGAAATTTATTCCGGTCCTCTGTAATCACTGCCTGGAAGCCCCCTGTGTAAGGGTTTGCCCTACAGGGGCCACCCATAAACGTGAAGACGGGATTGTTCTTGTTGATTATGACAAGTGTATGGGCTGTAAAGCTTGTGTGGTGGCCTGTCCCTATAAAAACAGAACTTTAATGTCAAAAGGAAAACTCTCGGAAGGTCATTTCAAGGGATATCTTACTCCCTTTGAACAAGTTAAATATAAGAAATATCAGGAAGGAGTAGTGGTAAAGTGTACATTTTGCTCTGAGCGGGTAGAGCAGGGATTAGAGCCTTCCTGTGTCAATACCTGCCCGGCTGAAGCCAGGGTGTTTGGCGACTTGCGTGACCCCGAAAGTAAAGTCAGCATGCTAATTCGGCAGCGCGGCGGGATTCAGCCCATGTCCGAGGCAAATACCGATCCGTCAGTCTATTACATTGAATAGGGGGGGTTAAAATGACAGGTCCTTCCAGGTTGGTGTTGGGCGAAGAGTTTGTCATGGGATTCAAGCAGCAAAGCGTCTGGACTAAATGGATTGCCCTGGCTTTTTTCTTTGGCAAAATTGGATCTGGAATTTTTATACTTGCTGTTTTATTAAACACACCTTTAATAGCGCTGGCCGGAATACTAATTGAAAATATCGGCAAAGGCGGTTCACTGCTCGTCCATTTGGGCCGGCCGGAAAGGTTTTGGCGTGCCATGACCCGGCCGAACACTTCGTGGATAGCCAGAACAGTCTGGGCTATGGGCATTTTTACTGTAATCAGCATAATTTACCTGCTTTTACCCACAGGCAGTCAAGCCTGGGAGTTTTTCAGGGTATTAGCCATAATTAGCGCAGTAGTTGTGGCAATTACTGATGGTTTTGTTATGAACGATTCTCCTGCTATTCCCTTATGGAATACGGCTATGATTCCATTTCTGTTTTTGCTTTACTCATTATTGGGTGGAACGTCCATATTTTTCTTCCTGGTTCACGGAGGATGGATCAAGGTTAATACCTTAATCAGCCTGGAGACGCTGGAAACCACGCTGATATTTATTAATTTAATTGGAGTGGCCATATATCTTATAAGTGTCTTAAACTCAACTGCCGCCGCCCGTGAATCCCTATGGCTGTTAATCAAAGGTCCTTACGCCGGTATGTTTTTCGGTTTTGTGGTTGTAACCGGATTTATCTTAACTTTGGGATTAACACTCTTACTGGGCGCTTCCGGTGGCATAATTGTGGTTGGCCTGATCACCCTGGCAGATCTTATCGGGCATTTCTTCATCTTTTATTTGCTGCTTTTGGCCGGAGTATATTCACCGGTACTCGGCAAGCTGACCATTTGAACAGCCCCGCCGGGATCCGAAGCGGATATGGTCAGTTCACAGGTTCAAACCGAAAAAGCGAGGAGGTTGCAACGAAATGTACCGGGTTTTAAGGCCGTTTGAATTAATTGCGCCGCCGTCCCTGGAAGAGGCGGCGGAGGTTTTGCACAAGCACGGGGCCGGGGCAAAGATACTTGCCGGCGGCGTGGACCTGGTTTTACGGATGCGGCTCCGTAAAGTTGAGCCGGCATGTGTGGTCAGCCTTCATAATATTACAGGGCTGAAGGTGGTTAAAGGCGATGGAAAAAGCGGGTTGACCATTGGATGTATGGCCACGTTGCGCTCCGTGGAACTTTCCCCGGCGGCCCGAGATTTTTCGGCACTTCTTGAGGGGATCCAGTCGATCTCTTCGGTTCAGGTTAAGAATATGGGTACGGTTGTCGGCAACCTTTGTGCGGCCACCCCGGCGACCGATGTGGCGCCCCCCTTGTTTGTCCTGGGAGCCGGTCTGAAGGTGGCCGGTCCGGACGGTGAAACATTAATTCCCATTGAGGATTTCTGCCTGGGGGTCAATAAGACCGTTTGGGAGCCCGGCCAGGTTGTAACGGAGGTTGTTATTCCCGGCCTTCCCGCCGGCGCGGGGACCGCATTCCTGAAGACCGGCAAGACAGGTGCCACCATTGCGAAAGTCAATGCTGCCGTTATGGTGGTTATGGCAGGGGGAGTCTGTGAGGATGTCCGGATTGCCCTCGGCTCGGTGGCGCCTACTGTAATCAGGGCAGAGAAAGCGGAGGAATTGCTTAAAGGCCAAAGGATTGATGATGAAGGGATTGTTCAAGCGGCGGAAACCGCCTCCGGGGAAGCGAGTCCGATTACGGACATTCGCTCCACAGCCGATTACAGGCGGCACATGATCAAAATTATGGTCAGAGACGCCTTGAAGAAAGCGTCGTCAAGGGCGCAGGCATAGAGAGGAGGGGGT
The DNA here is from genome assembly GCA_965543975.1 of uncultured Desulfocucumis sp. GTDB lineage: Bacteria > Bacillota > Desulfotomaculia > Desulfotomaculales > Desulfocucumaceae > Desulfocucumis. The sequence continues at coordinate 2,828 of CBEULQ010000044.1, forward strand.
AAAGAACATGGGTAAGGAGATCGCAAAATTCATCGTGAACGGAAAACCGTGCGAATTGGCCATCGAGCCGCACATGACCCTGTTGGACGTATTGCGTAACCAGTTGGGGCTGATGGGGGCGAAATACGCCTGCGGGGCCGGTGATTGCGGTGCCTGCACCGTTTTACTGGAAGGGAGGCCCGTGCTTTCCTGCCTGATCCTGGCGTCCACGGTGCAAGATAAGAGCATTGTAACTGTAGAGGGACTTGCTGCCTGCAACCAACTGCACCCGGTACAGGAGGCTTTCGTCAATACCGGCGCCGTACAATGCGGTTTTTGCACCCCGGGGATGGTCCTGACGGCTAAGGCGCTGCTGGACGAAAACCCCAGCCCCACACCGGAAGAGGTAAAAAGCGCCCTGGGGGGCAACCTGTGCCGCTGCACCGGGTATGTCAAGATCGTCGACGCCGTAATGACTGCGGCGGAAACGTTGAAAAGGAGGTAGAGGGCATTATGCGGGAATGTTCCATTGTGGGCAAAAGGGTGCCGCGCCCCGACGCGCCCGCCAAAACCATGGGAACGGCCGAATACGCGGCGGATGTCAAACTGGCGGGCATGATGGCGGGAAGAATGCTCAGAAGCCCTTACCCTCACGCCAAAATCGTAAAAATTGACACCACCCGGGCAAAACAACTTCCAGGGGTGGAGACCGTAATCACCTTTGCCGATTTGCCCAAAACTCCTTTCAACCGTTCTTCCATGGCCGAAGCCTTTCCCCCGCCGATCCTCGCCATGGAGGTTCAGGACGAGTACATTCTGAGCGACAAAGCGCGCTATGTGGGTGATTGGATCGCCGCGGCGGCGGCGGTGGACGTGTATACCGCCGAAAGGGCGCTGGAACTGATCGAAGTGGAGTACGAAGTGCTGCCGGCGGTATTCGATCCCTTTGAAGCGATGAAACCGGGCGCTCCCGTGATTCACGAGGGAAAGGAAAGCAACATCGCCAGTGTCTTACAGCACCCCTTTAACTGCGGTGACGTGGAAAAAGGATTTAAAGAGGCCGATTTCATCGTGGAGGGTTCATTCTCCACCTCCAGCCAGAAAATGTGCCAGTTGGAGCCCGACGCGTCGGTGGCTGCCTGGGATTCCGCCGGCAGGGTGACCGTCTGGTCTCCCAACGAAAACCCCCACCTGGCCAAGCGGCTCTTTGCCAAAATATTCAACCTGCCCGACGGCAAAGTCAGGTGGATAACACCCGCCGTGGGCGGGGGTTTCGGCGGCAGGCTCAGCTTCGGCGTGGAACTGGTTTGCGCCGCGCTGGCGAAGGCCGCCGGCAGGCCCGTGAAGGTGGAATGCACCCGGGAAGAGGATTTTGTGGGTCACGACAGCAGGACGGCACAATACCAGACCATGAAAATGGGTGTAAAGAAAGACGGTTTCATCACCGCCATCGAACACCGGATCGTTTCCGATTCGGGTGCGTACTATTCCCACAGCGGCTCCACCACGGGGGTGAATTTCATCCACACCCTGGGCCTCATGCGCTGCCCCAATCTGTACGGCGAGGCGAAAATCGTATATACCAACACGCCCGTAGGCGGCGGCTTCCGGGGCTACGGAAATCCCGAGGGGGCATTCGTCTTTCAGCAGTTGATTGACGAGGCTGCCGAAAAAATCGGGATGGACCCCCTGGAGTTCCGTTTGAAAAATGCCAGGGGCGCCGGCGAGCCCAGTTGCTGGGTGCCGGCTCCGTTGGAGAGCTGCAACCTGGAGCAGTGCATCCGGCTGGGAGCCGAACGGATCGGTTGGCGGGAGAAGCGGGGCCAAAAGCAGGAAGGGACGGTCAGGCGCGGTGTCGGCATGTCCATCATGACCCACGCCACCGGGGCGGGTGGTTTTCTTTTGGAGCATTCCAACGCCGTGATTAAGCTCAACGAAGACGGTTCGGCCAATCTTTCCGTGGCTCCTTGCGAAATGGGGCAGGGCATCCTGGGCGCTTTAAGCCAGATCGCCGCCGAAGCGCTGGGGCTGCGCTACGATGATATCCACATCATCACCGGGGACACCGACGTGACGTTGTTCGACATCGGCTCCCACGCCAGCCGGTCGGTCTATGTGATTGGAAACGCTGTTATGGCAGCGGCGCAGGATGTAAAGAGACAGGTGGTGGAATTAGCGGCCAAAAAACTGGCGGCCCACCCGGACGAACTGGATGTGAAGGGCGGACGGGTGTTTGCCAAAGGAAATCCGGAAAAGCCTGTTTCTGTGGGGGAAATCGCCAAAGACGCCATTTACAACTTTGCACTGGCCGGCAAGCATATATCCGCCGTGGGCACATTCCAGTCCGACAACTGGTGTCCCAATTTTCAGGCCGGGTTTGCCGAGGTGGAGGTGAATACCGAGACCGGCGAGGTGAAGGTAATCAAATACGTGGTGGCCCATGACATCGGCAAGGCGATCAACCCGCTGAACGTGGAGGGCCAGCTTGAGGGAGGAACGTTGCAGGGTATCGGATTTGCCCTCTACGAGGACTTTGCCGTTGATCCGGTAACGGGAAAGACCATCACCGACAGCTTTGCCAGTTACAAAATCCCCACAATCCTTGACATACCTGAAATCGATGTGATACTGGTCGAGGAGTCGGTCCCTTCCGGACCCTTTGGAGCCAAGGGCGTGGGTGAATCAGGGCTGGTAAATGTGGCACCGGCCATAGCCAACGCCATTTATGATGCCGTGGGCGTTCGCATCCATTCCCTGCCCATGACGCCGGAAAAGGTCCTGGAAGCCTTGCAGGCCAAACCGTCAACCGATGAGGCAAACTAATAGGCAGTTTTTGAGCCCCGTTAAACCGGGGCTCTTTTTCTTGAACAATTTTTAAGTGCGGGGGAGCCCTTACCCAGGCATTTTGGTCGGTATGACAGGGAAGACAAGTTGTTGAATAAAGTATTCCTGGAACTCGGGCATGAAGGATAACTCTTTAATTGTTACCTTTTGGCAAATATCCTGAATCTCCCGGGCAGAATCCCTGTTTAAAAGTACTGCTTTGGCTCCTTCTTTGGCTGTGTTGCCGGTAAAAATGATTTTATCCTGCAGTTCCGCAGGCAATAAACCTATGCCGGTCAGTGAGGTAGGCTTCAAATGATATCCGAAAGCTCCCGCTACCAGCACTTGCTGTATCTCCCTGTAACTCAGGTTCAATTCTTTTAACAGCAGGGCGATGCCGGTTGCTATGGCGCCCTTTGCCAACTGGACCTGACGAATATCTTTTTGAGTCAGAAAAACCTGTCCTTCTTCCGAAACAAGAAAAGCTTTTTGACCCTGAAATTCCACCAGTCGGCCCGCCAACGCTGCCGGCAGACGGTCATTTCCGGAAAACCGTCCACTTGACTCAATAACACCGGTTCGCACCAGTTCGGCTACCAGGTCAATCAAGCCGCTGCCGCACAGGCCTATGGGCACGTCATCGTTAATGGTCTTTAATATTACGGTACCCTCTTCAGAAAAGGCCACAGACTCAATAGCTCCGCTCTCGGCCCGGCACCCGCAGGAGATATTCATTCCCTCCAGGGCAGGACCGGCGGCGGTGGAGGTGCCCACCAGAAGGCCATCTTTAAAGGCCACAATTTCCCCGTTGGTGCCGATATCAATAAACAAAGACGGTTTACGGCAATGTTGAAAACCGGTGGCCAGCAAGCCGGCCATAATATCTGCTCCTACGAAGGCAGAGGCTGAGGGTAGGAGGGTTATCACCCCGGAGGAAGCTATCCTGATACCAAGGGAACCTGGACTAACCTCTATTTGCCGGGTGAATACGGGCCGGTACGGGGCAATGGCCAGGGTAAGGGGTTTCACCCCTATGAGTAAATGAAGCATGGTGGTGTTGGCTGCTATAACCATTTCATAAATCTCTTCGGGGGAGACTTCCTGATCACACAGGGAGTCTATCAATTTATTAATCCCTTTGACCACTTCCGACTGGAGAGTCTGAACCCCATCGGGATGGTTTGTGGTGTAAGAGATTCTGGTCAGGACGTCACCGCCGAAGGCTGTTTGCGGATTGAGGCAAGAGCGTGTTCCAAGGCTCTTCCCGGTTTCCAGGTCCAAAAGCTCTGCGACGATACTGGTAGTCCCGATGTCCAGGGCAATTCCCAGGCATTTTTGCCCCGGCTGGTAACGCAGGTCCAGAAGGCTGTTGCTTCTTACGATGGCTTCGGCATAGTTTAGCTCAGCCGGGTGTTCCTGGGACAGTGCCCGTAAAAGTATGGGGAGCCGTTCCGGAGAAATATGTTGGGTGCCCTTCAGGTTAAGGCTCTCCCAAAGGGCGGTTCCATCTTTCTCCCCGGCAAAAGGACGGAGCACCACTTTACTGGTGAGGGGGTTAACTTCCAATTCCTTGTTTTGCCCCTCTTCAACGGTCCAAAAGGTTTCTTGCTTGCCTTCCAAAAGTTCTACCCGGGCAGGTCCTAAAACTTTTGCTTGGCAGGCCAGTCGGATGCCTTCAGCTGCCAGGGCGCCCAGTTGCTCAAGTTCCCTTTCTTCAGGGGTATTTAAACAACCGCTGGCTCTGAGCCTGCATTTGCCGCACTTTAAATGGCCGTCGCAGGGCGCCTCCATACGTAACCCGGCCAGGCGGGCTGCCTGCAGCAGGCTGTAACCCTCTTGAACCAGGACTGTTTTCCCTCCCGGCTGAAAAATTACTTCATGAAAACGTTCACTCATACCTTCGTTACCTCCAGGATGTCACAACCTTGTTGGCAGCGGCCATTGATATTGCGTGCCCCTTTCACTGTATCGGTAAGAGTTTTCAAATTCCACAAGGGCGTTTGCAGGCTGATACCGCAAGCGGGGGATATGATTTCAACCCCGCTTTTAATACCATTATTTACGGCCCTGGTAATCCTCTCCGGGGTTCCCTGATGGAGGAGTTGGGTGCTGATGTTACCCATCAGCGGAGCATCTTCCAATTTTTCCTTTGCCTTTTTCATATTGACCAGAGAATCAAAACTTAAGGCATTCCCTTTGATTGTATTAAGTTCCTCTAAAAGCACCGCGGCGTCTCCGCAAATGTGTACAATGGCGCCGGCTCCGGCAGCACGGATTTCCCTTACCAGACGGGCCAGACAGGGGCTGACGAATTCCCGGAAATTTAAACCGCCCAGTATTTCTCCGGTAGCCGTAGGGTCGGCAATGGCAATCACACCTGCCCCAGCGGCAACCTGCAGCCGGGCGAAGTGAATCAGGTAATCCGTAAGGTAGCTCAATAGAAGTTTGACACCTTTCCGGTTTTTTCGCATCAGCCGGAAAAATATCATGGGATCGATCACCGAGGTAGCCAGGCTTACCGGGCCGGTAAGGTTGCCTATAACGGGAGTTTCCGTGTTTTTCCGTGCTAAAATGTATATGGCTTCCAGGACCACCGGTAGTCTGCCTTCTTTTTGCGGGTCCGGGAGGGGACGCGCTAAAATTTCATCCGGCTCCTGTGCCCCATACGCAGTAACCCGGGGTTCCACCGCCGCATCCCCCAGGTCCACCAGGCTTCCCAGGGGTTCCGCCTCCACCGTCATGCAAAAAGGTACACCCAAATTTTCAAAACCTGTAGCCATTCGGATCTCTTCAGCTGTTTCAGCCATGATCACAGGGTCGGTATGAAAATTACCTTTTGCCTTCCGGAGTATATCCGTGGTGGCTGCGCTCATCATTCCCCCGGGACAAATGACCGCGGGGCGGTCGGCAGCATTTCCACCAAGAATGGTTAGCAGTCGTTCTTTTTCTGTTAGAGGCATTTATAAACCTGCTCTCTATGAGGCCGTCCCTAAAACTTTCGCCTGGCACTTTAACTCAGGCTCGCCATCCAGTGCTCACCTTCTGCGCCATGCTTGTTTTTGAACGGCCTCTGGATTAGCTTGCGAATCTTCGGTTGATGCTAACGTAACTCTGTTTACTTAAGCCCATGTACCTTTCAACATTCTCCTACTGTTGTCCGTAAATCCGGGTGGCATTGATCAGTGCGTCAATGTTTTCCGGCGGGGAGTTGAAGGGAATCTCGCAGCCGGAAGAGATTATCAGTCCCCGGGGGCTGTCCCCGGCTTTTTCAATAATGTCTTTCACCTCGGCCGTTACCATCTCCGGGGTTCCTTTAAAAAGTGTTTCTGCAGGTTTTACATTGCCGAACAGGCAGGTTTTATCTCCCACCAGGTCTTTCATGGCTTTCATGTCGATTATGTCAATGCTCAAAATATCTGCTCCGGTTGCCGCCATCATTTCGATAATAGGAAGTGTTTTGCCGCAGATGTGAAGACAAATGGGGGAGCCCTTTTGATGTGCCCGTTCTACAATTTTTGTCAGGTGGGGCAGGGCGAATTTTTCAAATTGCCGGGGGCTGATCAGGCTGGCACTGGCCACAGGCTCAACAATCACCGGCACAACTCCAATTTCTACCAGGGCGTCAATCATATTCAAGGCGCTGGCTTTGGCAAGCTGCAACAATTCTACCACAAGCCCGGGGTTTTTATAAGTCTCCCTGATGAGGGTTTCAGTGCCTCTCAGGTGGGCGGCTGTGGTGAAGGGGGCGGCGTAAATGCACCCCACGAATACCTTATCGCCAATCTCCCGGGATACGTACCGGGCGGCTTCCAGGTATACCGGCAGACGTCCGTCCTGCCACGGGTCGGCTATTTTTACTTTTTCCACATCTTCCGGCTTTTCCACCAGAGGGATATCCACCCAGGGGGCGTCATCTTCGGGGTAGAAGAGCTTCGTGCCCATGGCTTCGGCCACCGTGGAAGTGGTGGTAAACATCAGTGGTATATCGTGGCCGTATCTCTCCCAGGCTTTAACCTGGGCTTTCCCCATTACCTCGGCATTACTGTTGAAGTTGGATATTGTCACCCCGGCAACCCGGGAACAGTGATTCAGGATCAGGGGCGCGGAGGGAATCCTGTCTGTCTTCCGGCCTTGCAATGTAGCCAGTACACGCTCTTTCGGGGTCATGGTATCAACAGGTATTTCTAAGCGCATGATCGTACCTCCAGCAGCTCATTTAATTTCCTGACCGCAGAGTTGGCGTCCGGCGCATACAGGTCGGCGCCGATTTCTTTGGCAAAAGCCGGGGAAATAGGTCCTCCGCCGATAAGAACCAGAAATTCATCCCGTATTCCGCGTTTTTCTAATTCCTCAACCACCGTCCTCATACCATCCATGGTGGTTGTCATCAAGGTGGACATGGCAATGATTCTGGAACCGATCTCCAGGGCTTTTTCCACGAAATCCCGTAAAGGAACGTTGCGGCCCAAATCATGAACTTCATAACCGGAGGCTTCCAGCATGATTTTTACAAGATTTTTTCCAATATCATGGGTGTCCCCCTGGACCACTCCAATTACAACTTTTTCCGCAGCCTTGGCGCTATTCACGGGCAAGTGAGGCTGCAGCACTTCCAGTCCGGCCATCATGGCATCGGAACAGATGAGCACTTCCGGTATAAAGTACTCCTGCTGCTCGTATTTATCCCCCACAACCTTCATTCCCTTTACCAGACCGTCGTTAATTGCTTCATAGGCCTCAATGCCGGCGGCAATGGCTTCACCGGCAACGTTTCTTGCTGTGTCTTCCTCCATATCGATTACTGACCTTGCTAATTCGTGTAAAATATCGTTTTTGTTTTTCAATGTATACATCTCTAATGGTAAATTTGCAGGTTTTCCGGGCTAATTATAGCATAAAAAAGATATATGCTTCTAATAAAATAAAT
>CBEULQ010000045.1:0-10419 GCA_965543975.1 uncultured Desulfocucumis sp.
GTAAACCTTTTAAAGTAACCGGCAGGAAAAAATATATTAATAAAGAAATAATGATAACCGGTTTGCATTGGGGGTGGGTGGTTGTTGAACCAAAAGGTGCTAATCGTGGTGGACATGCTCAACGATTTTATAAACGAGAACGGCAGCTTAAGTTGTGGGCAGCAAGCCAGGGATATTATTCCAGTAGTACTGCAAAAAATCAGGGAATACGTTAATGACAGATTGCCGGTGATATTTATCATGGACGCCCATGATCCTGAGGATATGGAGTTTAAACGTTTTCCCGTTCACTGTGTATACGGCACACAGGGAGCCCGTCTGATTAATGAAATAGAAAGCACCATTGAAGAATACTCCTTTGCCATTAAAGTGCTCAAAAGCCGTTATAGCGGTTTTTTTCGAACAAATCTAAGCAACATACTAAGAGACTTGAACCCCGAAATGGTGGAAGTTGTAGGGGTCTGCACCAACATCTGCGTACTGTACACCGTCGAGGAATTGTGCAACCGTAATTACAGGGTGGTTGTTTACCGGGACGGAGTAGCCTCCTTCGACCCCGATGCCCACCTGTGGGCGCTTAAGCAGATGGAAACTGTATTGGGGGCTGAAATTATATAAAAACAAAACTGGCCCGAACTCCGGTTTTTATTTGTTTAATTAGCCGAGGTGTGACATGAACACAAAGAACAAAACCATAAAAAAATACAGGGGTAATATTACCGCGGCTTACGGTGCTGATCTGAGCACTTTCGGAGTCACCGGAATACCCAATCTTTTATTAAAATATTATAAGGCTATGGGCATCAGCGACCAGGAAATGATGCTGCTGATCCAGATGTTAAGACTGCGCAACGAGGAAAAGAATTTCCATCCTGCACCTGAAATTCTCAGCCAGTATCTTTCCGGGGATACGGACGATGTGCGGGAAGCGTTAAACGTATTGCAAGTAAAGGATATGCTTGCTGTTACCCATTATTATGACGAAGCCGTGGATGAAATTAAAACCGGTTACGATTTTGAACCGCTTTTTGAAAAACTTTCCGATTTCTGGGCCTGTGCCCGGGTAAAGGAAATTGAAAAGGCAAACCAGGCCCTGGAAAGAAGCGCCAGGAAAAAAGATGAACTGGGCGCGTTGTACCGTTTATTTGAGAAGGAATTTGGAAGGCCCCTTTCACCCATTGAGGTTGAAAAAATTGACCAATGGGCCGTTCAGTGCGGACCAGTTCTGGTGAGGGAGGCTCTTTCCCGCTCCGTGCTGATAGGAATTAGAAATTTTAAATACATGGATTCGATAATACTGGAGTGGGTCAAAAACAAACTGCAGACCCCGGAGGAAATAGACGAATACGACAGGCGGTTCAGAGATAAGAGGGCCAAGGCCCGGCGACCTCTTAAAATCGCCGGGGACGAAATGGACAGCGTTGATGACCGGGAGCAAAAGAAACGGGATTTAATTGACCAGTTATATATCAGATAACAGCCGGCAGAAACCGGCTGTTTAACTTAAGGAGATTTGTCATATGACGGCGGTTTGCCCTATATGCCGGGACCGGGGGCTTATCATCGAAGGCAATGCAGCCCGCCCCTGCGCCTGCATCAAGGAAAAACAACTTGCCAGCAGGATAAAGGTTTCGGGAATTCCTAATGTTATGCTGGGGTGCACGTTTAACTTCTTTGATCTGAGATTTTATTCCAGAAATGTAATAGACAAGGTTACCAAAATCAACTATTACGAGGCCGCCCGGAAAACATTAAAGGATGCAGTGGAATTCGCCGGCTCTTTTTTGAAACATCCGGAGAGCACGGAAGGGCTTCTACTTTGCGGACCGGTGGGAAGCGGAAAAACCTTTTTGGCCTGCTGCATAGCCAATGAACTGATGGAAAAGGGAAGAGACGTCCGTTTTGTGGTGGTTCCCGACTTTTTGGACAGGATAAGGGCGACCTATGACCAGAGCAGACAGGGCGGCTTTTCCGAACAGGATATATTGGATGAGGCCAGGGAAGCGCCTCTGCTGATATTGGATGACCTTGGAGCCCATAATTATACGGAGTGGTCGTGTAATAAAATCTATTCCATTATTAACTTCCGGTTGAATTACCGCCTGCCAACGGTGATAACCACCAACCTTACCCTGCAGGACCTGGAAAAGTACCTGGGAGAGCGGACAACGTCCAGGATTTTTCAAATGTGCCGCCCGTACCGGCTGATGGTTGATGTGGATATCAGAATGATTAAAAGGCAGTCCGGTGCCGGCAATACGGGTGAATGGCAGTGAAAGGGCGTCTGAAACAAGCAAGGGAAAAAAAGGAACTGCGCAGCGGTATAACCACCGGCGCCTGCGCCGCCGGAGCCGCCCATGCAGCGGCCCGGCTTTTATTTTGCGGTGAAACCATCCGGCAGGCAGAGGTGTTTAATCCCCAGGGACTGTCCATCGAAGTCCAGGTTAAATCGGTGTCTCTTACCGGGGACGGAGCCCGGGCGGTGGTGGTCAAGGACGCCGGCGACGACCCGGATGTTACCCATGGCATGGATATTGTGGCTCATGTTTCTCCGGCCGCCGGCGGACTGGTTATCTTAAAGGGAGGCTCCGGTGTGGGCGTGGTGACCAGGCCGGGACTGCAGGTTCCTGTGGGGGAGCCGGCAATAAACCCTGTGCCGGCGAAAATGATTAAAGACGCACTATACCGGATATTACCCCCCGGAAAAGGTGTGGAAGTTACTATAAGCGTGCCCGGCGGCGAAGAGGTAGCCCACCGCACGCTGAACCCCCGGCTGGGTATAGTGGGAGGCATCTCTATACTGGGGACAACCGGCATAGTACGGCCCATGTCGGAGGAGGCCTTTAAAGATTCCCTGGTGCCGCTGGTGAGTCAGGCGGTGGCCCAGGGGCACCGCACACTGCTGCTGACGCCGGGCAGGATGGGACAGCGCCAGGCAGTGGAGGGGTATGGCTTCAACCCTGATACAGTGGTGGAAATGAGCAATTTTGTGGGATTCATGCTGGATTGCTGCAGCAACTACGGTGTGGAGCAAGTGCTGCTCTGGGGGCATATTGGCAAAATGGCGAAGGTAGCCGGCGGGATATTTCATACCCACAGCAGGGTGGCGGACGCCCGCAGGGAGATAATAGCCGCCCACGCAGCCCAAAAGGGGGCGGGAAGGGAACTGGTGGAAAAAATTATGCAGGCCAACACCCTGGAGGGTGTGGTTGAACATATAGAAAAAGCGGGCTTTGGGACTCTATTCAGCCTGCTGGCGGAGAAAGCCAGCCAGAAGGCCGAAGAACATGTAAAGGGAACAATTAAAACCGGGACTGTTATACTGGCCATGGACGGCAGAATACTGGGACTGGATCAGGCCGCCAGGGACATCGGGAGGGCTCTGGGATGCACAGAATTGCCGTAATCGGGGTGGGTCCAGGAGGGCGGCAATGCCTCACCGGTGAGGCGGAGGCGGCCATTGCCCGGGCTGATGTGCTTCTGGGCGGAAAACGTCACCTGGAAGCTTTTGCGCCCCTGGGTAAGGAAACTTTTGTGCTGGCCAATAATTTAAACCAGGCAATAGATTTTATCAACGAAAGAAGACATCTTGAAGTGGCGGTGCTGGCCACCGGAGATCCGGGGATGTACGGAATATTAAGCTTCCTGCGCAGGCATTTCCTGCCGGAGGAGCTTCTGGTCATACCCGGAATAAGCGCGGTTCAGGAGGCATTTGCCAGGCTGGCCATGCCCTGGCATGACGCCGTAGTTTTAAGCGCCCACGGCAGGGAGCCGGGAGTTCTAACCGGAATTGTTAAAAAAACACCCAAGGTGGCCGTGCTGACCGGGCCGGAATACACACCCGGCAGGCTGGCGGATCTGCTGGTGCAGGAAGGTCTGGGGGAAAGAAGTGTTTATATATGCAGCGATCTTACTTTGCCCGGGGAAAAAATTATATCATGTAAAATACAGGAGCTGGCCTCTTCTCCGGAGGGGGAAAGGAATAATTGCGTGATGGTGATTGTTGATGAATAAAGGATGGGAATATTCTTCCCCGGGAATTCCGGACCAGAAATTTATAAGGGGAAAGGTTCCCATGACCCGGGAGGAAATAAGGGTGATTACCCTGGCCAAAGCCAGGCTGGGACCCAAAATGGTGGTATGGGACGTGGGCAGCGGGACGGGCTCTATTTCCGTTGAAGCTGCGCTGCTGGTGCCGGGTGGCCGGGTTTACGCCGTGGAAAGATCGGAAGAGGGTATTGAACTTACAGGCAAAAACGCTGAAAAGTTCGGACTGGACAATATTACCGTTGTGCAGGGAGAGGCCCCGGAGGCGCTTCGGCACCTGCCGTCCCCCCACCGGGTGATTGTAGGCGGTTCCGGGGGCAGGCTGGGAGATATCTTAAGCCTGGCCGGAGAAAGAATTGCTTCCGGGGGCAGGCTGGTGATTAACGCAGTTACCCTGGAAACACTGGCCGAGGCAATAGCCGGTTTAACACCGCCATGGCGGACCGAAGTGGTTCAGATATTAACCGCCCGGGGGGAAATGATAGGCAAAAGCCATATAATGCGGGGTTCCAATCCTGTTTACATCATTACGGCCTGGAAAGAGGATGATTAGGATGACCGGCAAATTTTACGGTATCGGCGTGGGTCCGGGTGATCCGGGACTGCTGACGCTAAAAGCCCATGGGGTTTTGCGGGAAACTGATGTTATATGCGTACCCAAATCGTACGCCGACCGGGACAGCCTGGCTCTTTCCGTGGTCAGGGGCTTTCTGAAAGACGGCGTGGAAGTATCCGAACTTTCGTTCCCAATGTCCAAAGACCGTAAGGTTCTGGAAGAATCCTGGGCAGCAGCCGGGGAATCTGTGGCGGCGCTGGTCCGGGAAGGGAAAAAGGTGGCCTTCGTCACCATCGGCGACCCAATGTTTTACAGCACTTACGGGTATGTTCTGGCCCATCTGAAAAAGAATCATCCGGATGTAGCCACTGAAACAATTCCCGGGGTAACCGCCATGGCAGCCTGTTCCTCACTTTTACAGGAACCTCTGGCGGAGGCCGACGAGGCCCTGGCGGTGCTCCCTGCGGCATACGGCATTGAGAAGCTCAGGGAAATATTGCAGATATTTGATAATGTGGTATTAATGAAAGTCAACCGGCGGCTGCCGGAAGTAGTTGCATTATTAAAAGAAATGGGACTTGAGGACAAGGCTGTTCTGTATAACCGCTGCGGCTACCAGGATGGTTTTTATACCAGAGAACTGGAAAACCTGGAGGGGCAGGCGGTGGATTACATGTCCCTGCTCATAGTCCGCAAAAGGATATGAGTGCGACAGAGGGGACGGTTCTCTGGCGCATTGTTGGGGTGAGACACCCAGTGCGACACCAAGAACCGTCCCCTTGTCGCAGGGGGGCGGCTGTGGCAAGGGAAACGTCCCCTTGCCACCCTTAGAATTTTTACTGTTAGGGGGCGGCTTATGGTTTACTTTATCGGGGCAGGCCCCGGCGATCCGGAACTGATTACCGTGAAAGGATTAAGGCTGCTGGCGGAGGCCGACGTGGTGATTTATGCCGGCTCGCTGGTCAATCCTGAATTGCTTAAAAACTGCAAACCGGGAGCGGAAGTTTATAACAGCGCGGAAATGGCCCTGGACGAAGTGCTTGCTGTTATTACCCGGGCCCACCGGGAAGGAAAAAACGTGGCCAGGGTGCATACCGGCGACCCCGCCCTTTACGGAGCCATACAGGAGCAAATTGATGCCCTGGAGGAAAGGGGCATACAATACATGGTAGTTCCGGGGGTCAGTTCCTTTTTTGCCGCTGCGGCAGTCATTCCCCACGAACTTACACTGCCCGGTGTTACCCAGACTGTCATACTCACCAGGATGGAGGGCAGGACTCCGGTGCCGGATAGGGAGAAACTGGCCTCACTGGCGGCTCACCGCAGCACCATGTGTATATTCTTAAGCGTACAGCAGATTGCCGCGGTGGTGGAGCAGTTATTGACCGGCGGCTATTCTCCGGAAACCCCGGTGGTGGTGGTGGAGAAGGCTTCCTGGCCGGAGCAGCGGCTGGTGAGGGGAGATTTGAGCAGCATTGCCGCCGGGGTTAAGGAGGCGGGAATCACCAAGACCGCGCTGATCATGGTGGGGGACGTCTTCGGTGCGGAATATGAGCGCTCGAAACTTTACGATCCGGGCTTCAGCCACGGCTTCAGAAAGGCCCGGCAGTGACAGGCGTTGCCGGTATGAGGCTGGCCGTGGCGGCGTTAACCAAACAGGGATTCGAACTGGCCGGCAGCTTATCCGAAGCCCTTATTTTAAAAGGGTACGGGGTTGATCTATATCTCCCTGAAAAATATGCCCCGGGACACCCGGGGGCCAAGAGCTTTAACGTACCGCTGGCGGAGGAGGCGGGGCGGCTTTTCTCCTCCTATGACGGTCTGGTGATGATAATGGCTCTGGGTATAGTGTTCAGGGTTTTTGCCCCCCATATAAAGGACAAGCGAACCGACCCGGCCGTAGTGGTGCTGGATGAAAAAGGGAAGTTTGTAATCAGCGCGTTAAGCGGCCACCTGGGAGGCGCCAATTCACTGGCGCAGGAACTGGCCATCCTTACGGGGGCAATTCCGGTGGTTACCACCGCCACAGACGTGCATGGATTGGCCGCAGTGGACGTTCTGTCCAGGGATTATAACATGGCCATGGAGCCTTTTGAAGCGGTGCGGAAAATCAATTCCTCCCTGGTTAACGGAGAGACTGTTTACCTTTATTCGGAATATAGACTTCCGGCGGCATTAACTGGTTTTTCCATAATATCCGGCAAGGAGTTCGCCGGAAAACCGCCGGGGGCGTGGGCAGTGCTGATAACAGGCAAGGTTGTACCGCATCTGGACGGGCGAACCCTGCTATTGAGGCCGCGCAACCTTACGGTGGGCATCGGTTGCCGCCGGGGGGCCGAAGCCGCTGATGTGCTGGATGCCATAAAGACATCCCTCGGCCGCATCGGGCGAAGCCCGTTATGTGTAAAGGCGCTGGCCACTGTGGATATAAAATCCGGCGAGCCCGGAATAATTGAGGCGGCCAGTGCTTTGGGAGCGCCGTTGTTGATTTTTACCAGACAGGAGATTAACGGGATATATAATACCAGGGGAGGCGAACTGGCCTTTTCAGACCTGGTGCAGCAAAAAATAGGAGTTGGTGGAGTATGCGAACCGGTGGCCCTTCTGGCCAGCCCCCGGGGCAGGCTGATAATGCCCAAGGCAAAATTTTCCGGGGTGACGGTGGCGGTGGCGGAGGAAAGCTCTGGGTGGTGGGAACCGGACCCGGTTCTCCGGAAAGCGTAAGCCCCAGGGTCCTGGGGCTTTTAAGATCTTGCGACGTTGTGGTGGGTTACAAAACCTATATTGATTTGATCAGTGGGGTTGTGGGAGACAAAGAGAAAATCAGCACCGGCATGACCCGGGAGATTGACAGGTGCAAAAAGGCCATCGAACTGGCTGCGGAGGGAAAGCAGGTGGTACTGGTTTCCAGCGGAGACCCGGGGGTATACGGGATGGCCGGCCTGTCTTTGGAAATGCTGCAAGCCGAAGGGCTATTGGGACGCCTGGAGGTGGAAATACTCCCCGGCATAACTTCGGCCACAGCCGCAGCGGCCAGACTGGGTGCTCCGCTGATGCACGATTTTGCGGTGATAAGCCTAAGCGACCTGCTGACCCCCTGGGAAGTTATAAAGAAAAGATTGGAAGCAGCCTCCGCTGGGGATTTTGTAATTGTATTATACAACCCTGCCAGCCATAAAAGGATAGAACAGATTAAAACGGCCAGGCGGATAATGCTGCGCCATAAAGCTTCTTCCACTCCGGTGGGATTGGTGCGGAACGCGGAGCGGGAAGATGAGTCCGTGGTAATAACGGATATTGATAATATGCTGGATCATTTGATAGACATGCTGACCGTGGTGATTGTGGGCAACAGCAACACCCGGCGCATGGGTGACTTCCTGGTAACGCCCAGGGGATACAAATTATGATTCTTTTGTTGGGTGGCACTTCAGAATCAAATAGCATTTCGAAATTTCTGGTTGAAAGGGGATACCCCGTTCTGATCAGCACGGCTACCCCACATGGCGCGTCTCTGGCCCGGGAAACCGGGGCGCAAACACTGTGCGGCCGCATGGATAGCGAAGATATGCGCCGGTTGCTGGAAGCCCGGGGAATAAGAGTACTGGTGGACGCGTCCCACCCCTTTGCCGAGAACGTATCAAAAAACGCCCGGCTGGCCTGCGAAAGATGCAATACCGGTTATATTCGCTTTACCAGAAAGGAAGAGGCTCTACCGGATTCACCGCTTATTCATCCGGTGGGGTCATACCGGGAAGCGGCGGAATTATCCGTTAAGCTGGGAAACACCATTTTTCTGGCTACCGGGAGCAAAACCGCGGAGATTTTCATCGCGGCCTCCAGAGCCGGGGGTAAACGTTTGATAATAAGAGTCCTCCCGGATGCCGCCGTTATATCATGGCTTTTGGAGAAAGAGGTAAAAGCAGGGGATATAGTGGCCATGCAGGGGCCTTTTGGTTTTGAGTTGAACATGGCGCTATTAAGGCAATACCGGGCGGATGTTCTGGTCACCAAGGAAAGCGGAGCCGAAGGCGGGCTGAAGCAAAAACTGGATGCAGCCGTTGCTTTGCAGATGCCGGTGGTTTTAATCCGCCGTCCCCCGGAGCCGGAGGATGCCGTTTTTACCCCGGATGAACTGTTAATCCGTATTAAAGAGATATATTAAATACAAATTGGGGACATTCCTTCCGAAATTGTTAAGAGGTAAGGAACTCTAGATACCCCAGAAGGTGTGTCCCCTAACCTTAGATGGAGGTGCAGGATTGTGAAAACAGGTGTAATCATTTTAAGCCACGGCAGCAGGTCGCCGGAGGCATTGGTTACAGTGCGCACAATAAAGGAAATGGTGGAGGAGGCAAGCGCATTCGATGCGGTGGAGGTAGCCTCATTGCAGTTCAATCAGCCTGATTTGCCCGCCACCCTGGCGGATATGGCCGCCCGGGGGTTGCAAAAGGTTGTGGTAGTACCTCTGTTTCTATATATGGGGCTGCACATGAAAAGGGACATCCCGGAAATACTGGCGGAGCAGGAAAACCTTTATCCCGGTATGGAAATAGTAATGGCGAGAAACATAGGAGCAGATAAAAAACTTGCTGAAATTGTGCTAGACCGTATCAGGGGGGTTATTTAGTTGGATATAATCTGGAATCCCCGGGATATAGAGAGAAAAAGCATGGCTATTATAGAGGAAAGCCGTCCGGAACTATCTTTGCTGCCCGTTGGTGAGAGGGAAGTAATAAAAAGGGTAATTCATACCACAGGTGACTTGGATTGTGCCGGTATGGTGAGGTTATCCCCGGGAGCGATAGAGTCGGGCATTGAAGCAATCCGCAATGGACAAGGGATACTGACTGATGTCAACATGTTACGCTCGGGAATAATTTCCAGCCGGTTAAAAGAATTCGGGATAGAATCATTTTGTTTAATCAACCATCCCGAGGTGGTGAGCGAGGCCAGGGCCACCGGTTTAACCAGGGCCATGCTGGCCATAAAAAAAGGGGCTCCTATGGTTAACGGCGGAATTATAGCCATAGGAAACGCTCCCACCTCTCTATTCACGGTTTGCAATATGATCAGGGACGGAGAGATAAAACCGGCGCTGGTGGTGGGAACACCGGTGGGATTTGTAGGAGCTGCGGAATCAAAGGATTTATTAATGCAGATGGAAATTCCCCATATAACCCTTCCGGGAACCCGCGGTGGGAGCACCATCGCCGCTTCAATAATAAACGCGCTTTTATTGATGGCGTAACCCTAAATTTTCAAAATAAAACAGTATGAGATCATATGTTTATTGTATCAATTCATGTATCGAGTATATTGCCGATGACGGTCATACCCCTTGAGCGGGTGGATTTTTTTGGGGTTAATTATTTGATATTTCAAAAAATTTAACTTGTTCCCGGTCAACTTAATTGGTAATATATATAAACTGGAATGCCATCTGAATGTTATTGGATAAATGCAGCGTAAGATTGTATTGTAAATAAGCTGGACTGGAGTGTAAGCTCTTGAACATCGGGCAAATGATAAGGGAATTCAGGAAGGAAAGGGGGATTACATTAACTGATTTAGCCAAAAAGCTTGAAATTTCTCCTTCTTACCTGAGCGCCATAGAAAGGAATATAAGAAAGCCCTCTGTTCACATGCTGAAGAATATAGGGGACAATTTAAACATACCCGTAAGTTACCTGGTAGGCTCCGAAGAGGATGTAATGACGGGCAAAAAGTTAAGATATATGAGGGAAAGCAGGGGATTAAGCATTGAGGATCTGTCCGAAATCTGTGATATACCCGCCAATCTCATTGTAAAATTT
>CBEULQ010000046.1:0-10413 GCA_965543975.1 uncultured Desulfocucumis sp.
AAGAAAGACAAGACTACAGGCAAGACCCGTCCTTTTGTTGCCATCAATAAAAGGATGGTTCTTGCAAATATGAAAAAGATAGGCAGCTGCCATTTCGAACAGACTGCCATGTAGATAAACCCCGCCGAAAGTTGCTTCCGGCATGGCTATAGCAGAACAAAGAAGGTCATGATCCCTCAGGCCCGGATGCCCGCCATAGCGTTCTAACTGGTCCTTGTGTATTTCCAAAACTTCGGCCAATGAAAGAAAAGTGACATTATCCATTAGTACTCACTCACTTAGTTTTTTAAGTGTTGCGCTGTGATTTTTATTAACTTTGTTTAAAGCTGCCATGAAATCTTTGTTGCGTTGGGCATTTGGAAGCGGCGAAACAATAAGGCTTTTTCCATCAGTCGTGATCTTCAACGGCGTGGACATTGATATATCTAGCAGTTCAAGAATCGCTTTATCAATAATTAACGCTGCACTATTACCATGCGAGGTCAACGTTTTAATCATAATAATCCCTCCAGGTGAAACATTGTAATGACATTGTATCACTTCTATATATATATTTACAATAAATTGTAACCAATTGTACGGAGCACCCAAGTTACTAAGGATTTCAGTTATTCGCATGTTTTTGAGGGGCCTTAAGGATGACTTTCAGGTTGTATTCCCTGGTAGAGCAGTTTAAAGAAATCCGGCCTTTCGCCGGAGCTGAGGCGGATGCTGCCGTCTTCGGACAGATATCCCCTCAGCAAGGGTATGGACAATACAACGTGGCTGTCTGCGCTGTCCTCCTTCCACTCAGTTATCGCCGCTCCGGAGGACAGTTCCTCCAGTTTGCCGCTGTCCAGCAGTTTCTGTACCCGTTCCGCTATTTTTCCCGAACCTAATATATAGTCGTATATTTCGTGCAGCTTGCCGGCGATGATGGCGGCAGCCTCGTGGGGCAGGCCGGGATTAAGTCTCGTGATAAAATTCTTTTCCTTTAAAGGTTGTATTATTTGAGCGTAGTTCCGGTCAATCCCATAGGGATCGGTGGCATATATTTTTCGTATGTCCCTGGCTTCGGCCAGGGATTTTTCGGTTTTTGTCAGGTCCTCCCTGCCCCCGTGCAGGTATATGTCTTCCAGCCTGCCGTCCCGGAGAAGGAGTATATCCAGCTGGGCGGCCTGGGTTTCAAAATTGTTATAGGCCTCTTCCACCTGGGTGAAGGAGTCGCCGAACATTGATTCCCTCCAGTCGTTTTCTTTAAGCACCGCGGAAAGCATGCTGTGATACACCCGGAATTCTTTGTAGTCTTTGTATTCGCAGCTGGGTGAGTTCTTTTTTGCCAGTTCGTCCAGGGCCGGCTCCAGTGACGGAATATTTTTAGCCTCTGCCTGGTTGTTTTCCACTTCTGCCAGGGCTTTTTTCATTGTCCTGGAAAGTTTTCTGGCCAGGCTTTCCAGGTGTTCAAACCGGGAGGGGTCCAGGTTCGCTTCCGGTTTCTTAATTTTTTCCTTCTCTCCTTCAGCGAAAAGACGGGCGGTGGTGGGGTTGACCCAGCCTTTCCACTCAAAACTCGCTGTGTCCGAGCGACCGCTGCTCCAGCGGATGGACGAGGTGGGGTAGACGGTGTCCCGGTCGCAGACAACGAAGGGCTTTACCCCGATTTCCTTAAAAAAGGCTGTGTATTTTGCCATGGAGCCGAAGCCCCCCACCGGCAGTATGCTGGTGCGGGCAAAGGATACTCCGAAGCCGCCGGCTTCAGCCAGGGCATGCAACACGTCCCGGTCGTGCTGGCCCTCCACCAGTATCACTTTGTCGGCGAAAAATATCTCCCTTTTATAGGTGGTGAGTCCGGGAATCAAATCCGCGTACTCCCCGGTATCCGCCGGGTTGATGCGGTATACCTTGCGGTGGTGCCTGTCCTTTTTGCTGCGGCGGATGAAGAAAATCCTGCCCAGGTCGTCTTTGTCCCTTATATCCACCATGGATGGGGAATGGGTGGAAAGGATGAAATGTTTCTCCTGGATTTTAGCCACATCCCGCAGCACGTTTACAAAAATATGCTGCGCCTGGGGATGCAGGGATTGTTCCGGCTCGTCGATAATGACCAGCTTCCGGGAAGGATCGTAAACAGCTATTCCCAGCAGGGGCAGGTTTAGCAGTCCTGCGGGTTGGCTGACTCCGGACGAAAAGCCGCCGGTTTCTGAGGGATGGAATTTAAAGGAGCCGTCCTCCATGCTGACCGAAAAGCGCTGGGGCACTCCCAGCCTTTCCAGAAAAGAAAGCGCCAGGGCCAGCAGTCCGGGCTGCCTGAGGGTCTGGTACCAGTAGCGGCGCAGCTGTTCGTAGGCCAGCCACTCATTGAAAAACTGCCGTTCGTCGCTTCTCTCGGCCTGGGTAAGGTTTCTTCTGACATCCTTTCTGCTGGGTAAAATATATAAGGCCTGATCCGGGTTTTCCCGGGCGAATTTTTTCAGGGCGTATGATTTGCCCACTCCGTTGGGCCCGATAATATATGTTATTCCCGGGGTGTTTTCCAGGCCGAATCTGCCTCCGTCGGGCAAATGGAAGTTGATTCTGGTTTTAACCGCTGTCATTTAATCAATCCCTTTGTCAATGAATGTACAATGTTAGTATAAATCAGCGGGAGCTTCGGGTCTATCAGAAAAATGAAACAAAATAGTGCGGCAAAATTAAGGTATGTCAATGTGGTTAATGGTAAAATATATAAAAAAGAGGTGGGGGATAAGTAATGTTTGAAGCCAGGTTAAAGGAATTGGGAATAGAGATTCCCCAGGCGCCCAAGCCTGTGGCCGCCTATGTTCCGGCGGTCAGGATTGATGATTATGTGTATACCTCCGGCCAGTTGTCATTTGTCAACGGGGAGTTGCAATACAAGGGCAGGTTGGGTGACGGGATAACCGATGAGCAGGGCTACCAGGCGGCGAAAATATGCGCCTTGAACTGCCTGAGCGCAGTCAGGGGGATAGTGGGCAGCCTGGACAATATAGAGAGGATAGTCAAGGTGACCGGGTTTGTAAACAGCGCTCCGGGTTATACCAAGCAGCCCGGAGTTATAAACGGGGCCTCCGAGCTGCTTGGGGAAATATTCGGAGCAGCAGGGCAGCATGCCAGGTCAGCCGTGGGAGTAAGCGAACTGCCTCTGGGAGCCTGCTGTGAAGTTGAGATGATTGTTAAAGTAAAATAATAATTAGTGTTGTGTAGTCACACTGTAGGAGGTGCCCTTGCGGAAGGACTCCCTTTGCTGGTGCTCAACGGACATCCGGCGGAGCAAATGGTAAATGCGTTCTTCCGTAAGTCGGTCCGCTATTCCGGATATGGGAATGCTGTTCTCCTTCTGAAAGAGCATCACCGCCTCCTCTGTCCTGGCGTCGTAAAAACCGCTGCAGGCGCCTGGGTTAAAACCCAGTTTCATTAGGTTTAACTGTAATTCCATTACGTCCGAACCCTTAGAGCCCCGGGCCAGCATTTTTTACCACTCCTTACTTTTAAACAATTTCGGGGACGGGATGTCCCCTATTTACGGGAGAAGCTCCACTCCCAGACCGGCCAGCTTGCTTCTTTCGCTGCGGTGCAGGGATACGTGGGCATATATATCCTGACCTTTAAATTTGTCTATTAGTGTTACCAGACCGTTGTTGGTTGATGTGAGTCTGCAGTTGTCGATCTGCTGTATGTCGCCGGTGACCACAATTTTTGTGCCTCTGCCGGCCCTGGTGATTATTGTTTTGATATTTTCCTTGGTAAGGTTTTGGGCTTCGTCCACCACAATCCACTGGTTGGGTATGGATCTGCCCCTGATGTAAGTTAGGGCTTCCAGTTCTATAAAGCCTTCTTCCATGAACCTTTTAACCTTTTCGGCCGGGTTAGATTTTTCATCGTATTTTCCCGTGGCAAAGTTTCTCACCAGGTATTGAAGGTTGTCGTACACCGCGCCCATCCAGGCGCTTATTTTTTCTTCCTTGCTGCCGGGCAGGGCGCCTATATCCCTGCCGTGGGGAATGAGTTCTCTGGTTACCACCAGTTTGTCGTAGCGCCTTATATTGATGACCTGCTGCAAACCCGCGGCCAGAGCCAGCAGGGTTTTACCGGTTCCCGCCGGTCCCAGCACGCTCACCAGTTGTATATCCGGGTCCATCAGGGCATCAAGTAAAAAAACCTGCTCTATATTATTATCAGCAGGTGATATACCGAAGGCGTGCAGTTCCCTGCCCAGGGGGCGGATAATCCCGGAGCCGGCGTAATACCGTCCCAGGTGAGTTCCCCCCGACGAATCCTTCATCTTTACATATTCATTTGGGGTTAAAGCTGAGGATGGAGCGAAACTGCCCTTTTCGTAAAGGGATTGAACCTCGCTGTCGATGATTTGCAGTTCCGACCAGCCTGTATAGAGGTTTTCCAGGTCAACCCGTTCCACCACGTAATTTTCTGCGGGTATGCTCAGTGCGTCGGCTATTATTCTCACGCAAGTGTCCTGGGTAATCAGGGAGACTGTGTCCGTTTTCTGGAGGCCTTTGGTGATGGCCAGTATTCTGGTGTCGGTGTGATCCCTGATAAGGGATGGGGGTAGTTCCACGTCCACGTGGTTTATTTCCACCACTATGGTGTGTCCGGAATCCAGCAGGACTCCTTTGTGCAGATTGGGTCGCAGCGAGTCCAGAAATCTGATGGCCTGCCTGGCGCAATAGCCTCTGGAATCATCAAACCCTTTGAATTTGTCCAGTTCACTTACCACGGCCAGAGGGATGACGACTTTGCACGGGTTAAACGACATCAGTGTTTGGTCAACTGGTCTGTCCAGCAGAACGTTGGTATCCAGCACCACTGTTTTCAATTACATTCCCCCATTGCAGTATCATTGCCCAACCTGTTGGTATTGTAATTTATATCGGTAAAAAAACCGGGAAATGAAGGTTAACCTTTTGTTAAATCGTTTAAATATCGGAGAGCAAATTTTCGAGTAATAATAACATGTACTTAAAGCGCTTTTAACATAGGGGTTTTATAATACAAAGGATTTATAAGTTTTCACAACCTCCTTCTTGTCAAGCCGTCAAAGTTTGAGCGGCTTTTTTTTATTTTGTTAAAGGGTGCAAGTACCGTCTGCCTTTTCAGAGCGGTTTGTATCACCTGGCCGCGGCATGCTGCATATATTGAAGGTGACTCAGTCAAATTTAAGGGGGCACGCCTATGGAAAGATTACCTTTAGGCTTTCTGCCGCTGGGAGCCAGCTACTACCCCCCTCACCACAGCCCGGATGACTGGCCCATCGATGTGGATAACATGCGGGCGGCAGGAATGAACGTTATTCGAACGGCTGAGATCGGCGCATCCTGGGATTACATTGAACCGGTACGCGGCCAGCCCGACTTCAGCTACCTGGACCGCCTCTTCGCCCTGGCCGAGACCCCGGGTGAGAAGCCGCTCCGTATAATCCTCGGCACCGGCTCCAACTGCCCGCCGATTTGGCTGGTGGAGTGGTATCCGGATGCGCAGATCGTCTCCCGTGATGGGGTGCCCTACCCCACTCGCTCTGTCTGGGGCTGGGCCTGCAAGGAGAATCCCGGTTACCGTAGGGAGGTGAAGCGATATATCGAACTGCTGCTCGAGCGGTACCGGAGTCATCCGGCGCTTCTGGCCTGGCAGGTGGATAATGAACCCGGATTCCCACTGATACCTCATGGCCCGCGGCCTACCATTGATCACTACTGCTACTGCCGGTATCACCAGCAGGGTTTCGTCGAATGGCTACAGCAGAAATACGGGACCATCGATGCCCTCAACGAGGCCTGGCGATGGATTCCTACCTGGTCGCGCTATAAGGACTGGAGCCAGGTCAAACCGCCGCGCTCGATGCCCTCGGAATGGGGGTGCGTTACGGCCTGGCTGGATTGGCAGACCTACCAGTACGACGCCCTGGCCAGCTTTATGAGCTGGCAGAATGGCCTGATCAATGGGCAGGATTCATTGCATCCTACATATACCAATATTTACTGCTGGGCCGGGCAGGAAGAACTGGTGGGCATAGACTGCTGGCGGCTGGCAAAAACCTGCGACGCCATCGGCTACGACCTCTACCCGGGCACAGGCAACCGATGGAACGTGCAGCCCGAATACGTATCAATGTTTCTGGACACTGCAGCTTCAAGCGCCCGCCAGGCGTCATTGCACCTGAGGCGGGAGGTGCCCTTCTGGGTGACGGAGTTGGAGAGCGGCCCGGTTGGGGGGTGGGCGTCGGGGCCGCCGCGAAATACAACCGCACTGGACATCAAGCGCTACAACCTCGAGGTGTTGGGGCACGGCGCCAAGATGATCCTCTACCAGGGATACCGGGAGTGGAACGATCTACCGGTCCACAGGGGGGCGTTGGTTGACCTGGGGGGCCGCCCAACCTCGCGTTATCGTATGGCGCAGTCGCTGAACAGGATGATAGCGGAGCACGAGGAAATGCTGCTGCAGGCGAAACCGATGCCCGCCGGCATCGCCGTTCTCGACGACCCGTCCAACCGTACCATCCTGTTCGGGACGGGCGGGCTTTCCACCTCGACGGAAGGTCCCGGGAGACCAGGGTCCGACTACACCAACCTGCGGCTTGCCGCCCGTGGCTGTTACCAGACTTTGTGGAGCCAGGGGTACAGAGTCGATTTCGTATCGCCCGAGGGGCTGAGCCCCGATATGCCCTATAAAATGATCTGCCTTCCCTGCGGCATGTTGATCAGCCGGAAGACCGGGCAGATTCTCCGGGATTGGGTGGCGCAAAGGGGTGGAATACTGGTGGGCTCGGCCCGGTGCGCCTACCTGAATGACAGGGGCTGGTACTGGGAAAGGCAGCCCGGGGCGGGGCTGGATGAGGTGTTCGGGGTAGCCGGGACCGGCATCGCCATTTCGGCCTCACCGGATCTGTCGGTTAATCTCATGTGGCAGCCTTCGACCAAAGTTTCGCCGCAGCCGGTCCTTGGCTATTTACATCGGCAGAGCCTGGACCTGGCGGATGACGCCAGTGTTTTGGCCCGGTTCGCAGATAATTCGCCGGCCATCGTGTCGCGGGATTACGGCAACGGCAAGGCCTTCTACATGGCAACCCACCTCGACGCCGCCGTAACCCAATACCACAGCCCGGTCGCCTATCCGGGCAATATTGCCGCCATCCGCGCAATTTATAAGTACTTTACCCGGGGCATTCATCCAACCGTGGTGAAGACCGTTACACTCATCCAGCCTTCAGAAATGCCTTTGCCGGATCTCCTGAGGCAGGTGGATGCCCATCTGCTGCAGTCGGGCGACTCGTACGTGGTGATTATCACCAACAACGGCCCTACGGATGTGAACGTCTCGCTCCGTTTACCGGACGTGGGGCACTGGGATCGGGCAGTCGACCTGTTTACCGGAGAGGTCTTGCCCGGCGGTTCGGCACTGACGCTGACGCTGGCAGCCTGGGACGGCGCCATATACCATATCATTCAGTAACCCGGACCCTATCCTGAAAATGCTCATACTGAGAGAATTCCGGGACAGGAGTCAGAAGTCAGGAGTCAGGAGGGTTCAGGCATTCCTTGCACCCGAAAACTTAAGTGTGCTCTATGGCTAAGTATTTTCATTGTCCATGGTGCCGCATGCGGCATGAATATTTATTAACAGTAAAGGGGCTGCCCTTGAAGGGGCAGCCCCTTTACTGTTATTTTTCCAGCACGGCCCTGGCGTCCACAGCCAGTGCTCCATTTGGAGTAACCATCAGAGGGTTGATATCCAGTTCTTTAATCTCCGGGTGCTCAAGGGCCAGTTGGCCCAGCCGCAGCAGACAGTCCGCCACCGCGCCGGTATTCCCGCCGGCTGCTCCCCTGAATCCCTTAAGAAGTTTGTAAGTCTTTGTTTCCCGGATCATGCTGAGTGCTTCCTCCCGGGTGAAGGGAGCTATTCTGAATGACACGTCCTTGAACAACTCAGCGTAAATTCCCCCCAGTCCGAATATTACCACCGGGCCGAATTCCGGATCTCTTTTTATTCCCAGTATGACCTCCACCCCTTCCGGGCGGAAGGCCTGAACCAGCGCGCCCTCTACGGCTGCCCCCGGCACATTGGCCGTAACGGTCTGTATCATGTTATGGTAGGCGGTTCTAAGTGCGGCTTCATCCTTTATGTTGAGGCGCACCCCTCCCACGTCCGATTTGTGGGATATATTGCGGCTGATTATTTTTAACGCCACCGGATAGCCTATATCTCCGGCCCGGGCCAGGGCTTCTTCAATGTTTGCGGCTTTGCGGGAATCCACCACCGGGATTCCGTATGCCCCAAGCATATCCAGTACAGGCTCGTTAACCGTCACAGGGCCGTCAGCCAGGTGTCCTGTGATAATGCCCGACACAGCGGCGGCGTTGATACCATCGATGTTTTCGTGTTTTGGAGCGGGTCTGTTTTTTATTTCAGTGTGGTAGCGGCAGAGCATCGCCAGGGATCTGGCCGCTCTGTCCGGGGAGGGATATAATACCACGTTCCCTTCGGATTCCAGCAGGGGCCTGAATTTTTCCCTGCTGGGGCCGAAAATCCAGACTGCCAGGGGTTTTCCGGGGTGATTGCGGGCGGCTTCCCTGATTATTTCCGATATATCCAGGGCGTTGTTCTCCGGGTCCTGGTAGGCCGGGGTAATGCATATGCAGGCGTCCACATTGGGGTCGGACAGCACTGTGTCCAGGGAAAGCTTCGCAATCGCCGGATACCCCTTGGACATTCCCGCGGGCCATATGTCCGCCGGGTTGTTGATATCCATCCAGTCCGGCGACATGTCGTTCAGTACTTTCAACGTCTGTTCGGTAAAGCCGGCTACTTCAAGTCCGTGGTCGGAGCAGGCGTCCATGGCGGCTATTCCGGCCCCGCCGCTGATGGTCACCACCCCTATCCGCCGGCCGGACATATTAGGGTAGGTCAGAAATGTTTTGTTAAGAAAGTGCATGTCCTCGACGTCCTGCACCCGGATCACGCCGCACTGCCGGAAGGCTGCCCCGAAAACGTGGTCCTCTCCCGCCAGGGAGCCGCTGTGGGAACCGGCGGCCTTAGCGCCGGCCTCGCTGCGCCCGGTTTTAAAGCAGAGCAGCGGTTTGCGCCTGCTGGCTTCCGAGGTTATATCCATAAACCGGCGTCCGCCGTGGATGCCTTCCATGTGCATGTTGACCACCCTGGTTTTTTCGTCCTGGGTAAAGTATTCCAGCACATCGTTAAACCCTATGTCGCTGGAATTGCCGATATCTATTCCCAGACCCATGCCGGCGGTTAAATCCAGGGAAGCCGCCAGAAATATTCCGGACTGGCAGACAATGGCAGAATCGGTGGCGATTTTGTTAAAGTCAAGAAAGGCGCTGTAAAAATTATTGTGCAGGTTGGCCACTCCCAGGGTATTGGGGCCCACCAGGCGGGTTCCTGTTCCTTTTACGGCCTCTATTAATTCCTGCTGCATTGCCGTACCTGTTTCGTCTGCGTCGGCGAATCCCTGGGTGATGATGGCCACGGATTTGATGCCCTTGGCTGCACAATCCTTGACGACGCCCAGCACTGCTCCCCGGGGAGTGGATATAATGGCCAGATCGCTGACTTCTGGCACCTCGGCAACGGATTTGTACGCCTTTTGTCCGAGAATTTCGCCGCCCTTCGGGTTGACCGCGAAAATACGTCCTTTATAGCCGCTGTTTAACATCACTTCGAAGATGTTGAAGGTTCCCGGCCCGGTACGGGTGGAGACCCCTATGATGGTGACCGATTGTGGTTCCAGGTAACCTTTTAACGCGCTGCTGGTGTTGGGTTCCAATGTCATGACCTCCTGTTGACGGTTCCTCTGTCGATGTATTATATGTAACATAGCAGTTTAATAATTGCTTAATTATTATTTTCGATGTTATCTGAATTTTTCCTTTGTTTTGTCAAAATTTCTGTTATTATCTGTACCTTTTTAAAAGCTTAATAACTTTGGCACCCGTTACCGCAAGATATTATCACCAGCCCATAAAAATTTGTTAATATAATATCAAATGATTTGCAGAAGGTAAAATTTCCCGTCAGGGCCTATGACCGGATATTGATTTTCTGCCTGCATGAGGGATAATCAGAAATAATTAAGGAGGACCGAACAGGTGGTTGACAGGGTAATGGTGGAAAAGCATCTTATTAAGCTGGAGCAGTCGCAGCATAAACTGAAAGAACTAGCTGATGTAAGCTGGGATGAATATATTAAGCATATGCAGTATTATTTAATATGGACTACCTCTTAACCTGGAACTGTAGACATCTTGCACATGCTGAAATTCGTAAAAAGCTAAAGTCATATAATGATTCTGTGGAGTTAAACGATCTGATGGGGAGGGATTAGTTGATGTCTCATGATGATCTCATAATTGAAGATGTTAGGAATACAAGAGAAAAACTATTCGA
>CBEULQ010000047.1:0-10376 GCA_965543975.1 uncultured Desulfocucumis sp.
GGACAGGGTAATTATGTAGCCGCAAACTCCTTTCTGGACGCATTTGCTCACTACAGACACGCCAGAGGCTTGCCTGCCACTACCATCAACCTGGGAGTCCTGTCCGAAGTGGGTATGGCGGCACGCCACGGAGGGCTTGACGGATTGTTCAAAGGGTCGGGAATTCGCGGTTTTACAACCCGTGAGGCACTGCATGCGCTGGAAGAAATCATCAGGAAAGACGCCGTTCAGATAGGATTTTTTGATATTGATTGGTCCCGGTGGGCCGGGGTTAATCCTGAAAGCGCAAACTTATCCAGGTTCCGGCAACTGGTAACAAATGGTGTTCAGGGGCAAAAACAGAATAAAAAACTAGCCCTGATTGAAAAGTTGTCAACCCTTGGCTCAACGGCACGTCAAAGCCTCATGGAATCTATGCTGCGCGAAACACTGGCCGTTATCCTGCGGATTCCGGCAGAAAAAGCACTCCCCGAACAGAGTCTGAGTTCCCTCGGGGTGGACTCTCTCATGGCCCTTGAACTAAAACATGCGGTAAAAGACGAGTTCGGGCTGGAAATCTCAACCATAGAAATACTCAAAGGGCCGACTATTTCACAAATGTCGAAGACGTTCCTGGATATGCTGGATCTGCCCGCCGGTTCGCCCTATGGGGAGTTGCTAGCTAAAGCTGATGAGTTGTCCGATAAAGAAGTGGAACAACATCTATTACAGTTAATGGAGGGTTCAGACATTGAGCGATATGAAAAGTAACATATTAAACCTCTCACCCGAGCAAAAAAGGGAACTGTTTAAAAAGCTATTGCGTGAAAAAGCTGAAAAAAATAACCAGACGCCGGCAGAAGCAATAAATGAAAATAAAAACGAGGATATATTGCAGGAGAGGCTGGAAGATAACATACCGGAAACATCCTACCGTATTGAACTTTTCCCCGGGTACAAGGCAATGCTCGATCAGTTCGACCTGGCAAACAGGCTTCAAGTAGCAAACCCTTACTTCAGGGTTAACGAAACAGTGGATGACAACACCGCCAAGATCAGCGGGAGGGAATTTATCAATTATTCCACTTTTAACTACCTGGGTTTTTCAGTTGACGAGAGGGTAATACAAATGTCAAAGGAGGCAGTTGATCGTTACGGAACGTCGGTCTCCGCCAGCAGGGTCATATTCGGCGAAAAGCCGTTCCACCGTGAGTTGGAGGCCGAACTGGCAAGTATAATCGGCGCTGAAGACTGTGTGGTGTTTGTCAGCGGATATGCAACCAATCTAACTACAATAGGGCACTTGTTCCGCTCGCAGGACTTGATTCTTTACGATTCGTTAAGCCATAACAGCATCATCCAAGGGTGCATACTGTCAGGAGCCAGAAGAATTCCATTCCCGCACAACAACTGGCGTGCTTTGGACGAAATTTTAAAAAAGAACCGCAGGGATTATGAGCGTACACTGATCGTTATCGAAGGAGTTTACAGCATGGATGGTGATGTTGCGCATCTCCCCGAGTTCATTGAACTAAAGAAACGCTATAAAGCCTTTCTCATGATTGATGAGGCCCATTCCATGGGAATTCTCGGCAGTACGGGACGCGGCATTGGAGAATATTTCGGTGTCGACCCGAAGGATGTGGATTTGTGGATGGGTACGCTGAGCAAAACCTTTGCAAGTTGCGGGGGCTATATAGCGGGCTCTAAAGAATTAGTCAGGTATCTAAAGTATTCCTCCCCCGGTTTTATCTATAGTGTGGGCATAAGCCCGTCTAATGCGGGCGCGGCCCTGGCAGCCGCCAGGCTGTTAAAAGCGGAGCCGGAACGGGTACGGCGCCTGCAGCATAATTCCCGGTTTTTCCTCGGACTGGCCAGGGCTAAGGGGCTGAATACCGGCTTAAGTAAAGACTCTGCAATAGTACCGGTAATAGTGGCAGACTCAATAAAATGCTTAAAGCTCTCCCATGCCCTTTTCCAGCGCGGGATTAACGTGCAGCCCATTATTTACCCGGCAGTCGCCGATGATGCCGCCAGAATCCGGTTTCTTTTCACCTGTAACCATACTGAAGACCAGATGCGTTACACCGTTGAAACAGTTGCAGAGTGTCTAAACAACCCTGAAATCATCAACTGAGACGAATGCAGACCTTTAAAGATATGCATTCCGAAATATCGTCCATTATTACATATCCAACATACAATTCCTTGATATAATGTTTACTTTTAAATGAAAGCCTTAAATTGTGACCTCTTTTTTAACCCAAATCCATGATAAACAGCACGGAAAGAATATATCTTCGCTTTTTTCATTTTTACGATCAAATTGTGAAGGGAAATTAGGAAATATGTAGAATTATAGTCTTAAAAATGTAGGAATAAAGTTTTAAAATCACCGAAAAGGGCAAACCTGTCGAAAGGCGGGGACGCAAAGCCAACGGATCTAAGGTGGAGTTGATCCACTACGATGGCCGGGTTACCGAAGTGAACTCCTCTATTTTCTCATCACACCAGCACACCACATAGAGGCTTACTGTCGGTTTCCGGCAGTAAGCTTTTTTATTTATCAACCAATTATTCTCCCATTCGACCAAGTCAACTACTGAATAATTTATTTCGGCTGCAACGCTACCGAACCCTGAGATTTACCCTGATTAATTTTGCGGCTAAGTAAAATTCAATAAAAAGCTCGGAGGTGTAGTTAGTGAGAGTTTTAATCGTAGACGACACAGTATTTATGCGTTATAACCTTACAAACATATTCAAGGACATAGGATGTGATGTGGTCGGAGAAGCCACGAACGGCCTGGAGGGAGTAGAGCTGTATAAAAAGGTTAAGCCTGATCTGGTTACCATGGATATCACCATGCCGTTGATGGACGGACTTCAGGCACTGAAAGCCATCAAGCAGCATGATCCCGACGCCCGGGTGGTGATGGTCAGTACCATGGGGCAGAGGGAATTCGTACTGGAGGCTATAAAAAGCGGGGCTGCCGGTTTCATATTAAAACCCTTCCACCCGGACAAAATCAAAAATATGATCGAACGAATGGAAAGGGGCTTGCCTGCACTTGCTTTGCCGGGTAACGCATGCTGATCAGGCGAGATAGGAAAACAGTTATTCAATGGCTTTTACTTATTTTTTTCGAGACCTGTACACTCTTGAATCAATCGTAAGGCATGTTGTACCCCCTGTTGCCGGCCGCAGTAAAGTTCGCGTTTGGGATGCCGGCTGTGCCATGGGACCGGAACCATACTCCCTGGCCATAATGTTTGCTGAAAATATGGGGCGGTTCGCTTTTCGTAATCTTCGCATAGATGCTACGGATGTGGATGAAAGCAACCTGTTTGGAAAAATCATATCTAAAGGGATATACCCCGAAGAGGATCTCAAACGAATCCCGCGCGAGTTATTCACAAAGTACTTTCGGCCATCCGGAAAAGCAGGTTATTTCAAAATTGACGATATTATTCGAAGCCGGGTTTTTTACCGAAGGCACGATTTGCTCTCTTTGCAGCCGGTGGGAGATGGTTTAAGTCTGGTTGTATGCAAGAATGTTTTACTGCATTTTCAGCCGGCTGAGCGGATCGAAGTGATCAAGATGTTTCACAAATCCCTGGCGCCGGGAGGTTACTTTTGCCACGGAGCAAACACAAAAATTACCCCTGGAAGTAGCCTATCTTTTTGAACAGGTGACTGATGACGCGCAGTTGTTCCGGAAAGTAGAGGTGAAGCATGAAAGCAACAGTCCTTAAAAGGCAACAGCAGTGTCACTGCAATGCGTACTAAAGAAGTCAAATTGTACTAAAACCTAAAAAAAGAACAACGGGGGGAGACATCATGAAGTTAGGAAACCTGAAAATTGGTATTCGGCTGGGGCTGGGATTCGGTCTGGTATTGACGCTGATGATCGCCCTGACAATAACAGGCGTCGGCAACATGGGTAAAATTGAAGGCAGCCTGGATCACATATACAGTCATTATAACGCAAAAATAAATCTGGCCAATGAAATGATGAATTCCATGGATGTCATTTCCCAGGAAATCCGTACCGTTCTTCTCTTGGAGGATACCGGAGCGAAACAGGAGAGCTACAATAGAATTCAAGACGCCCGAAAGAAGTATGGTGAAGCCTTTGAAAAATTAAAAAATATGGAAGGTAATGCGGAAGGTCAGGCGATGCTGGCCAAACTCCAGAATGTTATAAGTGACGCTAAGTCAGCTAATGATAAAGTGCTTGAACTGGGCATGGTTAACAAAACAGCCGAAGCTATTCCCCTGCTTGCAAAAGAATCTCTGCCGGGAATGGCAAAAATAAGCGAGGCGCTGGAAGAGGTTGTCCAGTACCAGAAAGACCTAAGCAAGATACGTTTTGACGAAGCGGTAGACGCTTACAACAAGGCGCGCATGCTAATGTTTTTGTTGGGCGGCATAGCCCTGGCACTGGGTGTTTTGATAGCTTTTTTCATCGCCCGCAGCGTTTCCAATCCGGTTAGAAAGCTTACTGCTATGGCAGATAAACTTGCCCTCGGGAACGTTAATGTTGAAATCGAAGCAAACACCAATGATGAAATAGGGATGCTCTCACGATCTTTTAAAACAATGGCTGAAAATATCAAAGGATCAGCAATTGCCGCGCAAAAAGTAGCTGCAGGTGATCTGGATGTTGAGGTGAAAATTCAGTCTGATAATGATATCCTCGGCAACAACCTCAGCACAATGGTCAAAACAATAAAAGATTTACATAAAGAGACCAAAACACTTATCCAGGCTATCAGAGAAGGTAAACTTGATACCCGCGGCAACGCTTCAGCCTTCCCGGGGGGCTGGGGCGAACTGGTAGACGGCATAAATACTCTGGTAGACGCTTTTGTGGAACCAATCAATGTAACGGCCGAGTACGTGGAACGCATCAGCAAAGGAGACCTGCCCCCGAAGATTACCGACACCTACTACGGCGATTTCAATGAAATAAAGAACAATCTGAACAAGTGTATCGATGCCATTGACGGGTTGGTTAACGAGTCGCTGATGCTGTCCGGGGCTGCCGTGGAAGGCAGGCTGCAGATCCGCGGCGAAGCAAGCAAATTCCAAGGGAGCTACAGAGATATTATCAAGGGGGTAAATGACACCCTTAACGCTGTGATCGACCCAATCAATGAAGCGGCGGAATGCTTAAAAGAGATGGCAAAAGGCAATCTGGGGGTGAGAGTTACCGGCAAATACCGGGGTGATCACGCCATAATTAAAGACGCACTTAATACCACACTTGAGGCATTAAATGAAATTCTCAAGAAAGAGGCGCTAAGATGCCTGCAGGAAATGGCCAAAGGCAACCTTGACGTAGCTGTTACCGGGCAATACCAGGGTGACTTTGCCATCATAAAAGAAGCTCTTAACACCACCATTAACGACCTGAATGAAATATTGAGCCAGGTTTCCGTCGCCATCGTTCAGGTAAGTACCGGCTCCCAGCAGGTCTCCGACGCCAGCCAGACATTGTCCCAAGCTGCTGCCGAGTCAGCCAGTTCAATGGAGCAAATTACTGCCTCCATGCAGGAAATTAACGCTCAGACCCGGCAGAATGCGGATAATGCAGTGCAGGCCAACCAGCTTGCCACCCAGGCCAGGAGCAATGCTGAAAAAGGTAACGAGCAGATGGCTCAGATGGTCAGAGCTATGAACGATATTAATGAATCCGCTTCCAATATATCGAAGATTATCAAAGCCATAGACGAAATTGCCTTCCAGACCAACCTGCTGGCATTGAACGCTGCAGTTGAGGCTGCCCGCGCAGGTAAGCACGGCAAAGGTTTCACCGTGGTGGCCGAGGAAGTAAGAAATCTGGCCCAGCGGAGCGCCAAGGCTGCCAAGGAGACTGCCGAAATGATCGAGGGCTCTATCAAGAAAACGGAAGTGGGCACCAGGATTGCCGAGGAAACATCCGGAGCGCTGGAAGAAATAGTCCTGGGAGTCACTAAGATAACCGACCTCATCAGCGAAATAGCATCGGCTTCCAAAGAACAGGCTTTGGGCATCGGGCAAATAAATCAGGGCTTGAGCCAGATGGATCAAGTCACCCAGCATAACTCCGCCAACTCGGAAGAACTGGCTTCCGCCAGCGAAGAAATGTCCAGCCAGGCATTACAGGTGAAAGACATGCTGGCTAAATTCAAGCTAAAAAGGCATGGTGAGAACTTAAAAGATGGGCTATCAGCCGGCATATACCCCCAGGTGTCCCGGCGGCGGGTCCAGCACTTGGCGGCTGCAACATTATCAGCCGGCGCTAATGTAAAACCGGAAGACATTATTTCCCTGGATGACACTGATTACGGCAAGTTTTAGCGAAAACGATTCAACCTCGCAAAAACCGCCGTCCCCGATTTCCGGCAAATAACTGTTTTATGGCAGGCATAAGCATTACGCTACAAAGGAACATTATGCAACTTAGCTAAAATTATAACGGATATGCTGGACTCCATAAATAAATGCTACTGAGGTGGTATAATGAAAATTTTAATCGTAGACGACACAATTTTTATGCGCTATAACCTTGCAAACATTTTCAAGGGCATGGGCTGCGAAGTGGTTGGGGAAGCCTCTAACGGCCTGGAGGGAGTAGAGCAGTATAAAAAGGTTAAGCCTGATCTGGTTACCATGGATATCACCATGCCGGTGATGAACGGACTGCAGGCCCTGAGAGCCATCAAGCAGCATGATCCCGACGCCCGGGTGGTTATGGTCAGCTCCATGGGCCAGAGGGAATTCGTATTGGAGTCTATAAAAAGCGGGGCAGCAGGTTTCATACTGAAGCCCTTCCACCCGGAAAAAATTAAAAACATGGTAGAAAGGTTGGGAAAGGGGTTGCCCGCAGTCTCTTTGCCGGAAACGCAAGCTAATTAGGTAAGGCTTGACAGCTATTTATTTGAGTATTTGTTTTATTTTCCAGGCTAAGAATTAGACTTACAAGAGCCTCACGAGGGGTTGATTTGACGGATGATGGGTGTCAAGAGCGGGAAACACGCCCCGGATAATGATAGTATTGTGGAAAATCTGTCTTTAACAAATGAAGACAACCCTGCGGCGGTAATGGAAGATGCGGCGGTACCGCAGGAATACCGGCCGCTGGTTACGCCGGAAATGGTCAATATTTTTATTAACGAGGCTATGGAACTTTTTGAAGAAGCAGAAACGGCGTTGCTGGAACTGGAAAAAAGCCCGGAAGACAGGGAGTACATTGAACAGGTATTCCGGGTATTCCACAGTTTTAAGGGTAACGCGGGCTTTTTGGGATACAGTGATTATGAAAAATTAAGCCACAGGGCAGAGAGCATTTTTGAGGATATCAGAAAAGGCCGCAGCCTGGTTAATGAGGAAACGATTTCTGTTCTTTTATCGGTTATTGATGTGATGAGAGATGGCATTAGGAGCCTCAAACCGGGAGAAGCTGCAGATTTACCCGGAAAGGACATTTTAATAGATCTTCTTGATAATTTAGAAATCTTTTCACAGATTTCACCGGAAATAAGAACGGAACAGCCCTGCGGGGAAAACCCGGC
Source organism: uncultured Desulfocucumis sp. (assembly GCA_965543975.1). Classification (GTDB taxonomy): domain Bacteria; phylum Bacillota; class Desulfotomaculia; order Desulfotomaculales; family Desulfocucumaceae; genus Desulfocucumis. The sequence continues at coordinate 7,540 of CBEULQ010000047.1, forward strand.
AGGCGACACTGTTATCTTTGAAGTGAACGAAGAAGATAAACTCTTTTTTGACCGGGACAGGCAGTGTCAAGGTAACCGTGAGGAAAAAGCTCCATGTCATCCCTCCTGCGAAGAGTCGGGAGAAAAGGAAATCTGTAGAAATCAAGATTATACTGTATGTTGTCCCGAGAGCGATAAAAAACACAGTCCGATCATACAGCGGGCAATAAGGGTTGATGTAGAAAAACTGGATTCACTGTTAGATCTGGTGGGTGAACTGGTAATCGCCGAGGCCATGGTTTCCCATAATCCCGATATACAGGGCCTGCAGCTTGACCGCCTGGAGAAATCTATGCTGCAATTGAGTAAGATTACACGGGAAATCCAGGATATGGCCATGTCCATGCGCATGATACCGCTGGCAGGCACCTTCCAGAAAATGACTCGTCTGGTCCGGGACTTGTCGCTGAAGATAAATAAAAGGATAAGGCTGGTAATATCCGGGGAGGAGACCGAAGTGGACAAGACCATTATCGAACAGATCTCCGACCCCCTGGTGCATTTAATACGCAACGCTGCGGATCACGGCATTGAAACACCGGAAGAGCGGAGCGCGGCCGGCAAACCGGAAACAGGTCATATAACCCTTGAGGCCAGGCATTCCGCCGGTGAAGTTTTGATTATTGTCAGGGATGACGGCCGGGGGCTTAACCGTCAAAAAATATTGAATAAAGCCGGGGAACTGGGGTTATTGCAAGATACAACCAGAGAGTTGAAAGATGAAGAGGTCTGGAATCTGATTTTTGAGCCGGGCTTCAGCACCGCAGATAAGGTATCCTCCATTTCAGGGCGCGGGGTAGGCATGGATGTAGTAAAAAGTCAAATTGAAAAACTTAGAGGACGAATCGATATACGCAGCACACCGGGCCAGGGCACCCTGTTTTCCATCCGCATTCCCCTGACTATGGCGATTATAGAGGGCATGGTGGTGCGGGTCGGCAAGGCACGGTACACCATCCCCATTATTTCCATTAAGGAATCCCTGCAGCCCCGGCCCGGGCAGATCACTGTCACCCCCGGAGGTTTGGAGCTTATAAGTATCAGGGGAGAAATACTGCCTTTAATAAGGATACATGAATTGTATAAAATCGAACCCACCTATAAGGATTTAACAGAAGGTATAGCCATTGTGGTGGAAAGTGACGCCCGCAAGTGTTGCCTCTTTGTGGATGAGTTGGCAGGCCAGCAGCAAATTGTGATCAAGGCCCTGTCCGGTTATTTTAGCAAAGTGCGTGGCATTTCCGGCTTTGCCATTCTGGGGGAAGGCGAAGTTAGTATGATTCTGGATATTACCAGCCTGGTTAATTCGGTGGAAAGCCTGCTGGAGAACAGCTCAGTTTAAACGTACCATTTTTAAATGTGCAATCAGCAAAAAAATGTAGGAGGTTAATGGCATGGCCATCAGTGAAAGGCTGGATGCGGATCTGCTGGATGATGAAGAAGATGATGATATGGAAGATAGCCAGGAGGGTAAATATTTAACCTTCCTGTTAAACAACGAAGAATATGGTATTGAAATTTGCTACGTTACCGAAATAATTGGCATGCAAAATATTACTGAGGTCCCGGATATGCCTTCTTTCATTAAGGGAGTGATAAATTTACGCGGCAAGGTGATACCGGTAATGGATGTGCGACTTCGTTTCGGGATGGAATACCGGGTCTATGACGACCGCACTTGTATCATTGTTATTAATGTAAGGGAACAGCCGGTGGGTCTCATAGTCGACCGGGTTTCCGAAGTGCTGGATATACCCCCTGAGCATATCGAACCCACACCGGAAATAAGGAAAGGCAGGGGCAACAGGTTCCTGCAGGGCATGGGGAAAGCTGGGGAAGAGGTAAAACTGTTGCTGGACGCGGAAAAACTGCTTTTCGACTGGGAGTAATATATTTTGAACACATTCCTTGCCCGTCAATAAAGGGGGGCTGGCTTTAATGGAAAATATAAAACTGCAGGATGATGAATTCAGGCTAATCAGCCAGTTGCTTTACAGGCGGTGTGGTATTAACCTTACCGAACAAAAACGTGCCCTGGTGGTGGAGCGACTGCAAAAAACACTGCATGCTGGTCAGTTTCCCAGTTTCAAGGCTTATTATAAACATGTTATTTCCGACCCTACGGGAAAAGCCCTGCTGCAAATGGTGGATAAACTGTCTACCAACCATACATATTTCTTCAGAGAAACTGAACACTTTGATTTTTTAAGGTTGAGAGTATTCCCTGAATTATTAAAAAATCTCCCAAAACAGGGAAGCCGAAAAATAAGAATTTGGTCTGCAGGCTGCTCTTCCGGGGAAGAAGCATATACCGCTGCCATGGTTATCAGTGATTTTTTCGGTGATGAGCTTTCCGAATGGGATGTAGGCATTCTGGCCACGGATATTTCCGTCACCGCCCTGGAAAAGGCAAAATCGGGGCTATACAAGAGCAGCCAGTTAGACTGTATTCCACCCACCTACCGATTACGCTACTTTAAACCCGCCGGTAACGGGACATGGTCGGTATTGCCTGAAATTCAGAACATAATTCTTTTCCGCCGCTTGAATCTGATGAACGAAAGTTACCCATTTAAAGGATTTTTTCACGTGATATTCTGCCGGAATGTAATGATATATTTTGACAATACCACACAACAGAAATTGATTAATCGATTGCACCATTACACAGAACCCGACGGTTACCTTTTTGTAGGCCATTCTGAATCTTTAAGCCAGTACCGGTCATTGTATAAATATGTCCAGCCGGCCATTTACCAGAAAAGATAACAGTTAAGTATGCGGGGTGGAACAGCTGA
>CBEULQ010000048.1:0-10291 GCA_965543975.1 uncultured Desulfocucumis sp.
TTCGAAAGGAAGGTTATAATGATGGAATTAAAAACAGTTCCCGGTGGGGTAACAGCAGCTGCCGGCTTTCTGGCTTCGGGAGTTGCGGCCGGGGTCAAATATAAGGATAAAAAGGATATAGCTTTGATATATTCCATCTCGGACGCTGTTGTGGCCGGGGTGTACACCACCAACAAGGTTAAGGCGGCGCCGCTGCTCTTAACCTTGGAAAGGGCTTCACTGGGCAGGGCCAGGGCAGTGGTGGCCAACAGCGGCAACGCCAACGCCTGCAATGGGAAAACCGGTATGGAGGATGCCAGGGCCATGACCCGGCAGGCGGCCGAGGGCCTTAATATTCCCGTGGATACCGTGCTGGTGGCCTCCACCGGGGTTATTGGCCAGTTCATGCCCATGGACAGGGTGCTCCCGGGGATAGACCAGGCCGTCAAATCCCTAAAAAAAGAGGGCGGCCCGGACGCCGCCGAAGCCATAATGACCACGGACACGGTGCCCAAGGAGTATGCCGTCAGTTTTGAATCCGGCGGCAAGAAGGTTACCGTGGGCGGAATGGCTAAGGGTTCGGGTATGATCCATCCCAATATGGCCACCATGCTTTGCTTTATCACCACGGATGCGGCGGTGGAAAGACAGTGTCTGGACGTCTGCCTGCGTAGTGCGGCGGATGCCAGTTTCAATATGATTTCGGTGGACGGGGACACCAGCACCAACGACATGGTGCTGGCCATGGCCAACGGCCAGGCGGGCAACCCCGTTATCACGGAAAACAGCCCTGATATGGAAGCATTCCAGTCCGCCCTGACTGCCGTCTGCATAGAGCTGGCCAAAGCTGTGGCCGGGGACGGTGAGGGTGCCTCCAAACTAATTGAAGTGGAAGTGGTCAATGCGGCTACTTTAAAGGATGCCAGGCTTGCTGCCAGGGCGGTTGCGTCCTCCAGCCTGTTTAAGGCGGCGGTTTTCGGCAGGGATGCCAACTGGGGCCGTATAATATGCGCCGCGGGCTATTCCGGCGCGGAATTCGACCCCGAAAAGGTGGACATTTTCATCGGCGACGAGCAGGTGGCCGGTGACGGAACCAGACTGGATTTCAGCGAGGACAGGGCCACGGAGATACTTTCCCGGGACACGGTGAAAATTACAGTGGATTTAAAGGACGGAACTCACCGGGCCACTGCCTGGGGCTGCGACCTGACCTACGATTACGTGAGAATTAACGGAGATTACCGTTCATAACGAAAGGTGTGAAGACATTGCTTAGCCCTCTGGAAAAGGCCGCCATACTGGTGGAGGCCCTGCCATACATAAAAAAATTCTACGGCAAGACGGTGGTTATAAAATACGGCGGCCATGCCATGATTAACGATGAGCTGAAAAAGGCCGTGCTTACCGATGTGGTGCTGATGAAGTACGTGGGTATGCACCCGGTTATAGTGCACGGGGGCGGGCCGGAAATAACCGGTATGCTGAAAAGAGTGGGCATTGAGTCGGATTTTGTGGGAGGACTTAGGGTCACCGACCGGGAGACCATGGAAATTGCGGAAATGGTGCTGGTGGGCAAAATCAACAAGGAGATTGTAGCCCTGATCAACAAATACGGCGGCCGGGCGGTGGGGCTGTCCGGCAAGGACGCCAGCCTGTTCCAGGCCGTGAAAAAGCCCGGACGGCAGAGGCGGCCGGACGGCAGCATGGAAATGGTGGATATAGGATTTGTGGGTGACATAACTAAAGTTAACCCGGAGATAGTGGACACCCTTATCCGGGAGGGTTACATTCCTGTGGTTGCCCCGGTGGCGGTGGGGGAAGGCGGGGAAAGCTACAATGTAAACGCCGATTACGCCGCCGGAGCGCTGGCCCAGGCCCTCCAGGCCGATAAACTGATTAACCTCACAGACGTGGAAGGGATATTGAGAGACAGGAGCGATAAAGACTCTTTAATTTCCACTATAACTACGGCCGAAGTGCCCGGGCTGATAGCCGAGGGTATTATAGAGGGCGGCATGATACCCAAGGTGGAATGCTGCATATCCGCCCTCAGTGGAGGGGTCAGCACCACCCACATACTGGACGGCCGGGTGCCCCACTCCATCCTGTTGGAGATCTTTACAGACAAGGGAATCGGCACGATGGTCGAGAAATAACAGTCCGTTTGAAATATTTATCCGGAGGGACGGCATAAATGAAATTCAAGGTGTTTGTGGATGGCCAGGAAGGAACCACCGGTCTAAAGATAAACGAACGTCTGTCAAGACGGACGGATATAGAAATTCTTAAAATTGATCCGGAAAAAAGAAAAGACCCCGAGGCCCGCCGCATGTTTTTAAATGAAGCGGATATAGCTTTCTTTTGCCTTCCGGATGCAGCTTCCAGGGAATCTGCCGCGCTTGTCACCAATAATAAGACCAGGATTATAGATGCCAGCACGGTTTTTAGGACGGATCCGGACTGGACATATGGCATGCCGGAATTAAGTAAAAATCAGCGGGCGCTGATAAGGGCTTCGCATAGAGTATCCGTTCCGGGCTGCCATGCCACGGGGTTCAATATAGCTCTTTACCCGCTGATCCGGGAAGGGATAGTACCGAAAGACTATCCCGTAACCTGTTGTTCCATAACTGGTTATAGCGGAGGGGGAAAAAAATTAATTGAAAAATACGAAGCGACCGGTTCAAACAGACAGAACCTGGAGAGCCCCCGGTTTTATGCGTTAAGTCTGAACCATAAACATTTGCCCGAAATGCAGAAGATCAACGGTCTTTTATTTCCACCTCTGTTTACCCCGGTGGTTGGCGATTTTTCTCAAGGGATGGTTGTTTCGGTGCCCTTGTTAAAGAGATTGTTAAACAAGAAAATCACAGCCCGGGAAGTTCAGCAATTTTTATCATCGTATTATGCCTCCGAACGCTTTGTACGCGTAATGCCGTATGAATCGGAGGATTACCTTGATAATGGTTTTTTAGACGCTACCGGATGCAATAACACGAACCGGATTGAAATATTTGTTTTTGGAAACGGTGAGCAGATATTGCTCTTGTCACGCCTTGATAATCTCGGTAAAGGAGCGTCGGGCGCGGCAGTGCAGAATATGAATATCATGCTTGGTTTAGATGAGGGAATAGGCTTAGAATAAGGAGGCCGTTATGAATACCAAAGAGATTATTGAAATGGGCGATAAATATGTAATGAAGACCTACGGCCGCATACCTCTGGCGCTGGTAAAGGGCCAGGGGGCCAGGGTGTGGGACGCCGGCGGCAGGGAGTACCTGGACTTTGTGGCAGGACTTGCGGTCTGCTCCCTGGGCCACTGCCACCCGGCCGTGGCTGAGGCCATAGCAGCACAGTCCCGCACACTGATGCACGTTTCAAACCTTTACTATATAGAGCCCCAGGTTAAACTGGCCAAAATGCTGGTGGAAAACTCCTGCGCCCACAGGGTGTTTTTCTGCAACAGCGGGGCTGAGGCAAACGAGGCGGCCATCAAACTGGCCCGGAAATACGCCAAAAAAAATCTGGGTCCGGATAAATACGAAATAATCACCGCCCTTCATTCCTTCCACGGCCGCACCCTTGCAGCCATTACCGCCACGGGGCAGGCCAAATACCAGCAGGGTTTCGAGCCGCTGCCCCAGGGTTTCAGATATGTTCCCTTCAATGATCTGGAAGCCCTGATGGAAGCCGTGGGTCCGCACACCTGCGCGGTGCTGCTGGAGCCTGTGCAGGGAGAGGGCGGAGTAAACGAGGCAACTCCCGAATATTTGGCCGGGGTAAGGAAATTGTGTGATGAAAAAGGCCTCCTGCTTATGTTCGACGAGGTGCAGTGCGGCCTGGGGCGTACCGGTAAATTTATGGCCTACCAGCATTACGGGGTGGAGCCGGATATTATCACCCTGGCCAAGGCGCTGGGGGGAGGCTTTCCCATCGGCGCCATGCTGGCAAAGGAAAATGTGGCCTCCGCCTTCAACCCCGGCGACCATGCCTCCACCTTCGGGGGCAACCCCCTGGCCTGCGCCGCGGGGCTGGCCGCCATGGACCAGATGTTAAACCACGGGGTGGTTGAAAATGCCGCCAAAGTGGGGGAATACTTCAAGGCCCGACTTAATGATTTGGCCGGCCGGTACGGTTTTGTCGCCGAAGTGCGGGGCAAGGGGCTTTTGCTGGGTATGGAGCTTTCCGTGGACGGCAGGGAGGCGGTGGTCCGCTGCCAGGACAGGGGTCTATTGATCAACTGTGTAAACTATAACGTGCTGCGCTTTATACCCCCGCTGATCATAACCGAAAATGACGTGGACACAGCCCTGGAGATACTTTCCGGCGTTCTAGGAGGCCGTTGAAAAAGTCCATCTGCTGCGTTGCGGCTGCGGCCTCAATGCTCAACGTACTATGAGTACGCCTCCGCTTGAGGCCTTGCCGCGCCTTGCATCTGGAGCTTTTTGAACGGCCTCGGGCGGTAGTTTATCAACACGTTTATAACTTTTTCAATGTGTTTTTCAACACTCTCCTAGACGAAATAGACCACGGAGGAAAATAAATGCCCAAACGTCACGACATAAGCAAAGTACTGGTTATCGGCTCGGGACCAATAGTGATCGGCCAGGCTGCGGAGTTCGATTATGCCGGCACCCAGGCCTGCAAGTCCCTGCGGGAGGAAGGCGTGGAGGTGGTGCTGGTAAACTCCAACCCGGCAACCATCATGACAGACGCCCACATTGCCGACCAGGTGTATATAGAACCACTGACCTGGCAGAGCGTGGCAAAGATTATTAAAAAAGAGCGTCCCCATGGGCTGCTGCCCACCCTGGGAGGTCAGACAGGGCTTAACCTGGCGGTGGAACTGGCTGACCAGGGAGTACTGGAAAAATATAGAGTTGAACTTCTGGGCACATCCCTGGAGACAATAAAAAAGGCCGAAGACAGAGAACTTTTCAAGGAAACCATGCTATCCATCGGGGAGCCGGTTCCTCCCAGCACCATTGTCACCGATATGGAAACGGGTTTTAAATTTGCTGAGGAAATAGGGTACCCCATCATTGTAAGGCCGGCCTATACCCTGGGCGGCACCGGCGGCGGCATAGCGGCCGACCGGGAGGAACTGGCCGCCATACTGGACCGGGGGCTTAAAATGAGCATGATCGGCCAGGCGCTGCTGGAAAAAAGCGTTGCCGGCTGGAAGGAAATAGAGTACGAGGTGATGCGGGACGGCGCCGACAACTGCATCACCATCTGCAACATGGAAAATATAGACCCCATCGGCATTCATACCGGAGACAGCATTGTGGTGGCCCCTTCCCAGACCCTGGCCGACAAGGAATACCAGCTTTTAAGATCGGCTTCCCTGAAAATAATCCGGGCGCTGGGCGTGGCCGGAGGCTGTAATGTGCAGTACGCCCTGGACCCGGACAGTTTTAATTATTACGTTATCGAGGTGAATCCCCGGGTCAGCCGCTCCAGCGCCCTGGCCTCCAAGGCCACCGGCTATCCCATCGCCAAAATGGCTGCCAAGATTGCCATAGGGCTGAACCTGGATGAAATAATCAATCCGGTAACCGGAAAAACCACCGCCTGCTTTGAGCCCACGCTGGACTACGTGGTGGTGAAAATTCCCCGCTGGCCCTTCGACAAATTTACCGCCGCCGACCGCACCCTGGGCACCCAGATGAAGGCCACCGGCGAGGTGATGTCAATTGACAGGACCATGGAAGGCGCTCTTTTAAAGGCGGTTCGCTCCCTGGAAATAGGGGTGGACAGCCTGCAACTGAGAGGATCGGCCAGTTGGAGCGAGATGGAGCTGGAAAACAGGCTCAGGGTGGCCAACGACGAGAGGATTTTCGCCGTGGCCGAAGCCTTCAGGCGGGCCTGGGCCATGAGGGAAGTTTATCTTCTTACAAAAATCGATTATTATTTCCTGGAAAAAATAAAAACAGTGGTTGTGCTGGAGGGGCAAGTTAAGGCTTCCGGCTGGCCGGTACCGGAGGATCTTCTCAGAACGGCGAAGGAAGCCGGTCTTTCGGACACTCAAATCGCCCGGCTGGCCGGCACCAAAGCCGCAGGGGTCAGGGAACTGCGCAAAGGGTATGGCATATTGCCCACCTATAAGGTGGTGGACACCTGTTCTGCTGAATTCGAGTCCTCCACACCCTATTATTACTCCACCTATGACCGGGAGGACGAAGTGGAGGTTTCCCAAAGGCCCAAGGTGCTGGTGCTGGGCTCCGGGCCCATCCGCATAGGTCAGGGCATTGAGTTTGACTACTGCTCCGTTCACTCGGTATGGGGACTGCAGGCCGAGGGCATGGAGGCCATAATAATTAACAACAATCCCGAGACGGTGAGCACCGACTTCGACACCGCAGACAAACTATATTTCGAGCCGCTTACCCTGGAAGACGTCCTTAACGTAATAGACAAGGAGAAACCCCAGGGGGTTGTTGTACAGTTCGGCGGGCAGACCGCTATAAACCTGGCCGGCGAACTGGCGGAGAACGGGGTAAAGATACTGGGAACACCGGTTGAAGGCATTGACGCCGCAGAGGACAGGGAAAAGTTCGGCGTACTGCTGAATGATCTGGCAGTGCCCCAGACCGAGGGCAGCACCGCCTTTACCGTGGAAAACGCCAGGGAAATAGCCGAATCCCTTGGTTATCCGGTGTTGGTGCGGCCATCCTACGTGCTGGGGGGCCGGGCCATGGAAATTGTGTATAATACCGACGAACTTTTAAAATATATGGAAACTGCTGTGCAGGTTTCCCCCAAACACCCGGTGCTGGTGGATAAATACATCCGGGGCAAGGAAGTGGAGGTAGACGCCATAGGGGACGGGGAAGAAATTTTCATCCCCGGCATAATGGAACATATTGAAAGGGCCGGTGTGCACTCCGGAGACAGCATTGCCGTCTATCCCCCGCAGACATTGAGCCACGATGAAATATCCAGTATTGTGGAATACACCTTGAGGATAGGCAAGGCCTTGAAAATCTGCGGACTAATCAATATACAGTACGTGGTGGGAGAAGACGGGGTATACGTGCTGGAAGTCAATCCCCGGGCGTCCCGCACCGTGCCGGTTCTGAGCAAGGTCACCGGGGTGCCCATGGTGCAGGTGGCTACCAGGGCTATGATGGGCAGGAATCTGTCCTTATTGGGTTACAAACCGGGACTGGGCCCCCTGCCCAGTTTGATTACGGTGAAAGCCCCGGTGTTTTCCTTTGAGAAGCTGGGGTTGGTGGAAACTTCACTGGGGCCGGAGATGAAATCCACCGGCGAAGTGATGGGCATAGACCGTCTTTTCCCCCACTCTCTTTACAAAGCCATGCTTTCCTCCGGACTGAAAGTGTCACCCGGCGGGGCCGTGCTGGTTTCCCTGGCTGACCGTGACAAGGCCGAGGCGTTGCCCATCGTAAAGAATTATGTGGATATGGGCTACAGGGTGCTGGCCACCCCGGGAACGGCCAGGAGTCTTGCCGAATCCGGCCTGGATGTCAAGGAAGCGGGCGACGTGACGGATGCCATCCGTTCCGGCGCGGTGAGCCTGGTGATCAACACTCCCACCAGGGGTAAGGTTCCGGGACGGCCGGGCTTCCATTTGAGAAGGGTTGCGTCCGAATACAAGGTTCCCTGCCTTACCTCGCTGGATACCGCCGGCGCTATGGTAAGCGTGCTGGAGTGCCTGCGCCGGGGAGAGGATCCCGGCCCGGTTAATATGAAAGACTTTCTTAATTAAAAATGCGACAGGGGACGGTTCTCAGGTGTCGCAAAAATTAAGTGTTCAGAGTAGAGGTGTATGTACATGGATAAATTGCCGGATAATTTTAGGGGTAAGGATCTGCTCACCCTGCATGACTATACTCCGGAAGAGATTTTACAGATACTGGACCTGGCCGACGAACTCAAGGAAAAACAAAAGAAAGGCGAGCCCCATCAGTATTTGAAGGGCAAAACCCTGGGCATGATTTTTCAAAAATCCTCCACCCGTACCAGGGTATCCTTTGAGGTGGGCATGTACCAACTGGGCGGCCAGGCGCTGTTCCTCAGTTCTTCAGACATACAACTGGGGCGGGGCGAAACCGTTGCCGACACCGCCAGGGTTTTGTCCCGCTTTGTGGACGGGATAATGATTCGCACCTTTGCCCAGTCCGACGTGGTGGAACTGGCCGAATACTCGGACGTTCCGGTGATAAACGGCCTGACTGATCTTCTGCACCCCTGCCAGATACTGGCCGATCTTCAGACCATCCGGGAGAAAAAGGGCAGGCTGGCCGGGTTGAAGCTGGCTTACGTGGGTGACGGGAACAACATTGCCCACTCCCTGCTTTTCGGCTGCGCCAAAATAGGGATTAACATCAGCGTTGCCTCTCCGGACGGTTACAAGCCAAATGAAAAAATTGTGGCCCTGGCCGGTGAGGATGCCGCCCTGTCGGGGGCGAATATTCAAATAGTTACAGAGCCCTCCGAGGCTGTGGCAGGCGCCGACGTGGTGGTCACCGACGTATGGGCCAGCATGGGTCAGGAGGCGGAGCAGCAGGAAAGGGCGAGGACATTTGCCGGTTACCAGGTGAACGATGAACTGGTTAAGCACGCCAATAGCGATTTTATATTTTTGCACTGCCTGCCCGCCCACCGGGGTGAGGAGGTTTCCGCCGGTATCATTGACGGCCCCCATTCGGCGGCCTGGGACGAGGCGGAAAACAGGCTGCACGCCCAGAAGGCGGTTATGGCTTTATTGCTGTAGTTTGTTATGACTTATGCAACTCCACAAAAAGAAAACATTTGAGTAGAGGTGCCCCGCCGGTTTACCGGCGGGGTTTTTTGCGTTTCTGGCGCCTGCGACCGTTCCTGTTTTGCTTATAAAGGCTATCCAAAAGTAAAAGATTTAATCCCCGACAATAATCTGGTATTATAGGAGAAGAGTGGTAAATTTTGAGTCGAGGTAATTCAGGAGTTATGGGAGGGTCATACTTTGAAAAAAAATAGTCGCGGAATTAAACGTGCATTCTCCTGCTGGATAGCCCGGGAGAAATATTTTATGAGCCTATTAATTCTTCTGATAACCCTGGCAGCAAGCGGATGTTCCGGCTCTTCCAGTTTCCCGGCAGCTGCAAAGACTTCCAATGCCTTTGCGTCAGAGTTCTACAAATATGAGGATGTGCCGGTCAATATCACACCAGCCATAAAGCCGTATACCGTGGCCGGAGACTTTAGTAACATAACCAATAAAGATATGTTTTATCTTTCGGAAGCGGCCCGAAGCCGGTTAGTTAAAAACGGTTTTGTGGTGGTTCCCGGTGAACACAGAGAATTCTTCATGCTTTATGAAACAAACAGCTATGAGCCGGTGCCGAGCTTTATTACCACTGACTCCATGCTTCATAACTATCATTTGTTTTTCAGCCACCTGTTAAGGGTGGTGGAAACAGAAAAACTGGCCCCCGAACTTAAAGAACTTAATAAAGCGATGCTGTCGGAGGCTCAAAAACAGTACCACAGTCTTAAAGGTACCGGATGGGAGAATGCCGCCAAAAGAAATGTTGGATTTTTTTCCGTGGGCGACAGTCTCATTAACCCCGGCGCCGCTGTTCCGCAGATAGTTAATGGCGAGGTAAAAAAAGAACTGGATCTTATTGAAAAACACCAGGGCGTTGCCATCTCACCGGTTATGAATACCGGCGGGAGCATGGAAGAATTAGACGCTTCGAAAGAAGATTATTCCCAGTACATACCCCGGGGCCATTACGAAAGGACCGAACAGCTAAAAACGTATTTTAAAGCCATGATGTGGTATGGAAGGCAGACATTCAGGCTGAAAAACGAGGATGAGCTAAAATCCGCCGTGCTTGTTGCAATGGCTCTGGATCAAGGCCAAAACCGGCAGGGATGGGAAAAAATATACGAGCCCACCACTTTTTTTGTGGGCAAAAGTGACGACATAACCTTTATTGAGATCAAAGACCTGCTTGATAGAACATACGGCTCCGGAGCCGATCTTAAAACAGTGGTGTCGGACTCGAAAAAATGGACCTCCTTCCTGGTGGAGGCCGGTAAGCTGGACCCTCCGGCCATCAACTCCATGCCTATTTTTGATGAAAACATACAGCCAGACCGGGAAAAAGAAATTAAAGGATTCAGGTTTATGGGACAGCGATTTACCATTGACGCTTCTATTTTCCAGCGGCTGGTTTACCGTGAGGTAAAAGAAAACAGCCAGGGCCAGAGCAGAATGCAGCCCAGGGGACTGGATATTCCCGCCCCCATGGGATCAAAAGAGGCTTATACCAAACTGAAGTACAAGGGAGAAACCAATTAC
>CBEULQ010000049.1:0-10284 GCA_965543975.1 uncultured Desulfocucumis sp.
TTTTAACTTTGCATCATTATACCTGTCCGCCGCTTGTCCTGTCAAACTGAGACAATCCAAAATACTTATTGACACAATTGTGGAGCTGTGCTAAAATTATAGTCTTTTGACATAGCATGTATTTTATGCTATACTAATTATGTGACTAAATCTAAAGGGGGTCCGGCATTGTACAATATAGGGGATAAAGTCGTGTACCCCATGCACGGGGCAGGAATCATAGAAGCCATCGAAGAAAAGGAAGTTCTCGGAGAAAAGCGGCAGTACTATATTTTACGTCTTCCCGTGGGTGATATGAAAGTGATGATTCCCATAAGCAACTGCAAGGAAGTGGGCTTGAGAGAGGTAATCGACAGCGAGGGAGTCCGTAAAGTTATAGACATACTCCAAGAACAGAGCAGTTCAATGTCCACCAACTGGAATCGCCGTTACCGGGCCAACCTTGAAAAAATCAAGAGCGGAGACGTTTATGAGGTGGCGGAAGTGGTAAGGAACCTTATTAACAGGGAGAAGGAGAAGGGCTTATCCTCCGGCGAAAGAAAAATGCTGGAGAATGCCAGGCAAATATTAATAAGTGAATTGGTGCTGGCCACCGAACTGGCGGAGGACAAGGCCAAATCTCTTATCGACAGTGCTTTTGCGTAAAAGATACGTCAGTGGATACTGACGTATCTTTTTTTTAGGAGTCTTTCTTTTTTCAGGATTCTTTAATATTCTGATGGTATTATTAACATGAGACCAAGTATTTGCATTATCTATTGATTTAAAATAAATTTGGCTGTTGAAGAATTAACTTGATAAGAAATATAATATAGGTAATTCATGTAAATAATATAATTAAGGAAAGGGGACACACCTCTTTCAGAGGAATGTCCCCAACGTATAATGTCCCTAACGTATAATATCCCCAAGGGTGTCCCCGACTAAGGAAGGGAGGTGAAATAGTGATAAAAAGGGTAGTTTTTTTTGTTTTGATGCTAATTTTTATGGCTGGTGGTCTTTATGCAGGCGTTTTCGTTTCCGGCTCAAACCTCATTACCCTGCCGTCCGGTTTACCGGAGCTTAAATTCGGCATAATGGGCCTGGGTGCGCTGGTGGGTCTGGTGGTTGGTCTGCTTCTTGCGCCATGGATAATACGCGGATCACTTTGGCTTACCGCCTTTATAGAACAGTGGCTCCAAAAAACGCCGCCACAGGATTTGGTAATGGGTTCTGTGGGCCTGATACTCGGACTTATAATTGCTAATTTATTGGGATCCCTTTTGTCTTTTCTGGGATTCATAGGCAAAGCAATCTGGGTTCTTATAACTATCCTGTTGGGCTATCTGGGACTAAGTGTGGGTGTTAAGAAGCGGGAAGAAATACTGGGACTTTTCGGCAGCATTACCCGGCTTGGCAAAGAAAAGCCCCTCAAGGGCGAGGCCAAATTGTCCAATCTTAAAATTCTAGATACCAGTGTTATTATTGATGGTCGTATTTCAGATCTCTGTGAGAGCGGTTTTGTTGAAGGAACCCTGCTGGTGCCCAATTTCGTGTTGGAGGAATTAAGGCATATAGCCGACTCGTCGGATCTGCTAAAACGCAACCGGGGCCGTCGGGGCTTGGATATATTAAATAAAATGCGCAAGGATACCAATATCAAGGTGCAGATATACGAGAACAATAAAGGACTGGAAGAAAACGCAGAGGTTGATACCAAGCTGGTAAAACTGGGCCAGCGTCTGGGCGGCAAAATCATGACCAACGATTATAACCTTAACAAAGTGGCGGAACTCCATGGAGTAAAAGTCCTAAATATAAACGAACTGGCCAATGCGGTGAAACCGGTGGTTCTGCCCGGTGAAGAAATGATCGTGCAGGTGGTGAAGGACGGTAAGGAATCAGGTCAGGGCATAGGCTACTTGGACGACGGGACAATGATTGTGGTGGATGGCGGCAGGAGATATATAGGCCAAACCATTAATGTTGTAGTAACCAGTGTGCTTCAGACTGCTGCAGGCAGGATGATTTTTGCCAAACCCCGTATTGGCGACAGGAAAGACAACGGGCTTAGTCTTAATGAGGTGAATTTTGGTGGCTGAAGTTTTTGCAGTGGTGGTGGCGGCCGGGCGCAGTACCCGTATGAAGGGGACTGATAAGCAGTTAATAGAGTTATCCGGGATGCCGGTATTGCAACATACCCTTGCTGTTTTTGAAAAAACCACCGTAATCAGCGGTATAGTACTGGTGGCATCACCCGAAAAATTTGGGGACGGGGATATTGTATTAAAAAAGAAGTGGGGAATTAATAAGCTCTATGCTATGGTTCCCGGAGGTAATATGCGCCAGCAGTCCGTGATGAACGGGTTGCTGGCCGTTCCGTTTAGTTGTGCGACGGTACTTATTCACGACGGGGCAAGGCCGCTGGTCACAGTGGGGGAAATAGAAGCTGTGGTATCGGCTGCCCGGGAGTATGGGGCGGCAACCCTGGCGGTTCCGGTAAAAGATACGGTCAAACAGGCCGACGTCCAGGGCTTCGTGGAGAGAACGCCAGACCGGGAGAGACTCTGGCTTACCCAGACGCCCCAGGGGTTTTCCTTTCCTCTTCTAATGGAGGCCCACCGTAAGGCTGGAGACTCCGCAAACGCTACTGATGACGCTTCTCTGGTGGAGATCATGGGACATCGGGTCAAACTGGTCCCAGGGTCTTATCGGAATATCAAAATCACCACTCCGGAGGATATATACATAGCGGAGGCACTTTTAAAAGCTGCACAGTAGGGGGGCAAATGCTATTGTCACAGGGGCGGTTCTTGGTGAATATTTGTTAATTTGTCAAGGCTGTCAGGGGAAACGTCCACTTGACACTGTGGCGCATAGGGAGGGTAACGGGAATTTGCGTATAGGATTCGGCTACGATGTACATAGGTTGGTGGAAAATAGAAAGCTCACTCTTGGGGGAGTGGATATACCATACGACAAGGGGCTGGCGGGGCATTCGGATGCCGACGTGTTGGTGCACGCAATTATGGATGCTTTGCTGGGGGCTGCAGGGGAAGGGGATATTGGCAGGCATTTTCCCGATACAGACAAGCGGTACAAAGGAATATCCAGCCTGCTGCTGTTGGAAAGGGTCAGGGAAATAATAGAAAAAGCAGGGTATTCGGTGGGTAATATAGATTCCGTGGTGGTGACCCAGGCGCCGAAGCTGGCAGGATACATAGCTCAAATGGAAGAAAACATAGCCCGTGTCCTGGGCACAAAAAAGGATGATGTTAATGTCAAAGCCACCACCACCGAAGGTCTGGGCTTTGCCGGAACAGGCGAGGGTATTGCCTCTTATGCCGTTACCATGATTGTTAAAAAGTTGCCCTAGTAAATAGCGGAATGATATAATATGCACGAAAATCGTAAATTCAGGAGGTTCCTTTATTTGTCTAAGATCAAAGTGAGATTTGCGCCCAGTCCCACCGGGCCGCTGCATATAGGAGGCGCACGTTCGGCGCTGTTTAACTGGTTGTATGCACGCCGCTTCGGTGGAACTTTTATTGTTCGTATAGAGGATACTGATTTGGAGCGGAGCTCCAGGGAATCAGAGGATAATATACTGTCCGCCCTGCGCTGGTTGGGGATGGACTGGGATGAAGGTATAGAGGTGGGGGGAGAAAACGGCCCCTACCGGCAGACCGAACGGCTGGATATATACAGGCAACATACAAAAGTATTACTGGAGGAAGGCCACGCCTATTATTGTTATTGTTCTGAAGAAGAACTGGCGGCGGAGCGTGAGGAGCTGCTGGCCAAGGGAGAATTACCCCGTTATCTGGGTCGATGTAGAAACCTCTGTGATCAGGACCGGGCGCGGTTTGAAGCCGAGGGTAGAAAACCTGTACTGAGGTTTAAGGTCCCCGAAGGACAGACGGTCATAGTTCACGACCGGGTACGGGGAGAGGTTACCTTTGAAACCGGCGGCATCGGGGACTTTATAATAGTCAAGTCCGACGGCATTCCAACATATAACTTTGCCGTGGTAATAGATGACTTTACCATGGGGGTGTCGCATGTCATAAGAGCGGAGGAACACCTGTCCAATACCCCCAGGCAGATACTGATATACGACGCCCTGGGCTGGAAGGTGCCGGAATTTGCCCATATTTCACTTATACTTGGCAAAGACCGAAGTAAAATGAGTAAAAGGCACGGCGCCACCTCCATTGAGCAGTACCAGCATATGGGCTATCTCCCGGAGGCCATGGTTAACTTCCTGGCCTTACTGGGCTGGTCCCCGGGTGGAGAGGAAGAGATTTTCTCGCTGAAAGATATAAAGGAGCAGTTTTCCCTGGACCGGGTGGCCAAAAGCCCGGCGGTTTTCGACATGGAAAAGCTGAACTGGCTGAATGGCCATTACATAAGGCAGACCAGCCTGGAAAGGATAACCGAACTGTCAATACCTTTTCTTCGTCAGGGAGGCTATCTGGAAGGAGATATGACTCCGGAAAAACAACAGTGGGTAAAGATGCTCGTAGCCACTGTGCGGAATTACCTCTCCAGCCTCTCCGAAATTAATGCGCACGTGGAGAAGTTCATTGCAGTCACGGTGGAACCGGTTGATGAAGAGTCCCGGGCGGTACTGAGGCAGGAACGGGTTGCGGATGTTCTTTTGGCAACCCGGAACAGGATAAATTCTGCGGAGACAATAGACGAAGATTTCGTAAAGACTTTTTTAAAGTCTCTGGGCAAAGAACTTGGGCTAAAGGGTAAGCAGATTTTTATGCCGCTTAGGGTAGCCCTTACCGGTGAAACCCACGGGCCGGAGCTTTACCAGGTGATTCCCCTGCTGGGCAGGGAAAAAACCATAACCCGGCTGGAACACGCTCTGGATATAATTAAAACCGGGGAATAAGGTCAGGGGACACACACGAAGCAATGTCCGCAGCTTAAAGGTTTTGTTTATATTTGTTCGGGATTAGATTAATCTTTGAAGATAAATGGCTGCTCAGGAGGAGAACGGTATGTTCGGAAGACTGCGCAGGGAAATAAAAGCTGTTTTTGAGCGGGATCCAGCGGCCAAAAATGTCCTGGAGGTGCTTTTATGCTACCCCGGGCTGCATGCCATCATGATGCACCGTCTGGCCCACTTTTTTTACATTAGGAGATTATTTCTGATGGCAAGACTGATCTCCCAGTTTTCCAGGTTTGTTACCGGCATCGAGATACACCCCGGGGCAAAAATAGGCGAAGGGCTGTTTATAGACCACGGCTCCGGCGTTGTCATAGGCGAGACTACTGAAATAGGGGATAACGTTACTTTGTACCAGGGTGTTACCCTGGGTGGAACCGGCAAAGAGAAGGGAAAACGGCACCCCACCATAGGAAATAATGTAGTCATAAGCGCCGGTGCCAAGGTGCTGGGCTCCTTTACCGTGGGAGATAATTCAAAAATAGGCGCAGGATCGGTGGTTTTAAAACCCGTGCCCCCCGGCAGCACAGTGGTGGGTGTGCCCGGTAAGGTGGTTATAAAGGATGGGCGCAGGGTGGAAGATTCTAAAACTGATATTGACCTGCGCCACGACCAACTGCCGGACCCAGTCTCGGAAGCTATTAACTGCCTGCTGTTAAATATTGAACAACTGGAGAAACGCATCCGGGAACTGGAGAAAAAAACGCCGGGGATACCTCCGGCCCCGGGGTTGGATAGCTGCGAAGGAGGCAATTTAAAGGATGCAGATATATAATACGCTGACCAGGCAAAAGGAAGAATTTGTTCCGCGGGAAACAGGCAAGGTGGCCATGTATGTTTGCGGCCCTACCACATATAATTTTATTCACCTGGGGAACGCCCGCCCGCTGGTGGTTTTTGACACAGTGCGCAGGTATTTGTTATACAAAGGTTATAAAGTTACATACATTCAAAATTTTACCGATATTGATGACAAAATCATCAACAGGGCCAGGGAAGAAGGTGAAGATCCCATACGCCTGGCCCAAAAATATGTTGAGGAGTACTACCGGGACGCCGATGCCCTTAACGTTATGAGGGCTAATGTTCACCCGAAAGTGTCCGAGCACTTGGATGAAATAATCAGCATGGTGAAAACGCTGGTGGATAAAGGGTACGCATACACAGTGGACGGGGACGTATATTACGACATATCCAGTTTCGGACAGTACGGGAAGCTGTCCGGCCGCTCTATTGAGGACATGCAGGCGGGTGCCAGGGTGGAGGTGGATCGCAGAAAAAAACACCCCATGGATTTTGCCCTGTGGAAAGCAGCCAAAGAAGGAGAGCCGGCCTGGAACAGCCCTTGGGGGGCTGGCCGCCCCGGCTGGCACATTGAGTGCTCGGCCATGTCTTTGAAATATCTGGGTACCAATTTCGATATCCACGGCGGGGGATTTGACCTTATTTTCCCTCACCATGAAAATGAAATCGCCCAGTCCGAGGCGGCGACTGGAGAGCCCTTTGCCCGTTACTGGATGCATAACGGGTTTATCACCATAAATCAGGAAAAAATGTCGAAATCTCTCGGAAACTTCTTTTTGGTAAGGGAAATTCTTGATAAATTCCCACCGGAAATTGTACGCTTTTTCCTTCTTTCCACTCATTACCGCAGCCCCCTGGATTTTGATGACGAAAAGTTATCCGCCGCCGGACGGGGGCTGGAAAGGGTGAAAAACTGCGTACGCACCCTGGAAGAAACTCTTAAAGCAACTCCCCGGGACAATGTATCAAATGAAGACAAAGTTTTAATTGACAGCCTGTCGGAAAGAGTATCCAAGTTTAACGACGCCATGGACGATGACTTTAACACCGCCCTGGCAGTGGGCATACTCTTTGACGCTGTTACAGATATAAATGCCTATCTGCACGGTGTTGCTCAGGGGGGTGGCGCTGGTATGGAGGCTCTAAGCAGGTCACAGGAAGTGATTAAAACATTTAACTCCGTGCTGGGGCTGTTTAAAACGGATAATGCGGGCGGCATAATACTGGGTGAGCAGTCCGGGGCTGATTCTGCCCTGGTGGAGGGACTTATTGAAATTATTATAAATATGAGACAGGAAGCCCGGGCCCGCAAAGATTACGCCACAGCAGACAGATTAAGAAACGAACTGGCCAAACTGGGCATCATACTGGAGGATACCCCTAAAGGGGTCCGCTGGAAGAAACAGGGGTAAGAGGATTGGATAAAATCTTTGAGACCCTTGAAGTGGAACAGGTGAATCAGCTCGCCCCTCTTGAGCTTGCCTACGTGGGAGATGCGGTTTACGAACTGGCTGTCCGCTGCCACCTGATTGCCAGGGGCGTTGTGGGAGCAAACCGGTTGCATAGGGAAGCGGTGAAGTATGTTTGCGCCGACACCCAGGCCCAGGTGCTGCGGATGCTGGAGTCCCAGCTTTACGAAGAGGAAATAAGGATAGCCAAAAGAGGGCGGAATGCCAAAAGCGGACATGCTCACCGGGGTGCCTGCGTAACCACTTACCGTCAGAGCACCGGTCTGGAAAGCCTGGTTGGGTACTTGTTTTTAAGGGGAAATATTGAACGTCTTGAGTTTATAATGCAATGGATTTTTACCATGGTAGAAAATGGCGAACCTCCCCTACCTACGCTACGTTAAGAGGTAGGGGCTTTTCGGGAGCATAACAAGTTCAAATTTTGAGTGGCCACCCGTAAAGGCAACCTCACCCGCTCACTTATATCGGAGGAATTCTATGACCCCGGACTACGATATGGATAATGTTATTTTTGGGAGAAACCCCATACGTGAGGCAATACGCGCCGGAAGACCCATAAACAAAATACTGTTGGCCGGAGGAGAACTGTCACCCCCTTTACGGGAAATATATAAATTTGCCCGGGATACTGGAATACCCGTTCAGCAGGTTGACCGGGCTAAGCTGGACAAGCTGTCCGGCGGGATGGCTCACCAGGGGATTGTGGCTTTTACCTCCGTCCGGGAATATGCGGACGTGGACGAGATTCTGGATAGGGCGGGAGAAAACCCTTTTCTGGTTATTCTTGATGAAATCAACGACCCACACAACCTGGGGGCCATATTAAGAAGCGCCGATGCTGCCGGGGTTAACGGTGTGATTATACCAAAGAGGCGTTCTGCTGCCCTTACACCCACGGTGGCCAGAACTTCCGCCGGGGCTGTAGAATACGTTCCAGTGGCCAGGGTTGCTAATTTAGCCCGTACCATCGACATGCTTAAAGAAAAGGGTATTTGGATAGCGGGAGCCCACATGGAGGGTCAGCTTTACTGGGACGCTGCCATGGACGGTCCACTGGCCCTGATCATAGGCGGTGAGGAAAAGGGGCTGGGCAGGCTGATAAGGGAAAAATGCGACCTTTTGGTTCGCCTGCCTATGTTGGGCCGGGTCAATTCCCTCAATGCATCGGTGGCTGCGGCTCTTCTTTGCTATGAGGTTTTGCGGCAGAGGGGACGGGCACATAATGATAGATTATCTCATCGTGGACGGCTATAATATCATACATGCCTGGCCGGTTTTACAAAAGCTGAAGGAAACCAGCCTCGGTCACGCCAGAGAAAAACTGGTGGATATGCTGTCCAACTATGCCGCTTTAAGCGGAGAGCGGGTTGTTGTGGTTTTTGACGCTCATTTGGTTAAAAACA
Organism: uncultured Desulfocucumis sp.; assembly: GCA_965543975.1. GTDB lineage: Bacteria > Bacillota > Desulfotomaculia > Desulfotomaculales > Desulfocucumaceae > Desulfocucumis. Next base: position 8,616 of record CBEULQ010000049.1, read on the forward strand.
ACCCGGAACATACCGAAATGGTGAACGGAGTGGAGGTTATTTATACCCAGGAGGGTGAAACAGCCGACACTGTGATTGAAAAGCTGGTTGGTACTTTGCCGGACCGCGCTTCGGTTTCTGTAGCCACCTCCGACTGGGACGAGCAGAGGATTGTTTTTGGCCGGGGTGCTTATAGACTTACCCCTAGGGAATTGCTGGCCCGAATTAAGAGGCTGCAGAAAGAGGGCGAGCAAAAGTACCATACCACGGCCCCTTCCGATTCCTATCTGGAAAATCGGCTGGTTGATGAAATACGTAGCGTGCTCGAGAAATGGCGCCGCAGAAAAGGTTAGCTAAAGTGTTGTTCAATTTTTCTTGACGAGCCTTTTTAACCTGGGATATAATAAGCTTGTCTTTTAATTAGCCATATATTTATACACTGCCTTAATCCGTTTAGCTTTGGTGTTGGGTCGCGTATACGCGCGGTGTCTGATGACAGGGATGTAAAGCAATATCGGCGGTGCCCTTGGACCGCAGGGAGGGTGTTTAAATACTACCTGACTCTGATGTCAGACGACAGTGCTAGCCCGGCTTTATGTTTTAATAACGGAGCGAGGCTTTTTATTTTTATTGTGTTTGTGGAGAGGTCTGCAACACACCCTGGATTAATGTTGAAAAAGCATATCTGAGGCCGTTCAAAAACAAGCATGGCGCGGAAGGAGAAGCCGTACAGCGCGGAGCGTACTGGATAGTACGTGAGCACTGGACGGCGAGCATACGTTGGGGACATTCCTTCGATGAATTTGTTAAAAGGTAAGAATTAAGGTAACGCAGAAGGTGTGTCCCCTAACCTTAAACGCCAGGCGTAGTTTTTCAACGGCCTCCAAGCGGGAGGGATATTGTGAGCCTGAATATCCAGAGGGAGGTTACCGGCGGTTTTCATTTGATGATTGACGAGGATGTCGTGGAGTATGCCCGGGAATGCGACGACGAAGCGCTTGAGTATCTTATTAATAAATATAAGAACTTTGTTCGCGCCAAAGCCCGTTCATATTTTCTGATTGGAGCCGACAGGGAGGATATCATCCAGGAGGGCATGATTGGTCTTTATAAGGCTATTCGCGATTTCAGGATGGACAAATTATCTTCCTTCAGGGCCTTTGCCGAACTTTGTATTACCCGTCAAATCATTACCGCCATCAAAACAGCCACGCGTCAGAAGCATATACCCTTGAACTCATACGTATCACTGAACAAACCAATTTACGACGAAGATTCAGACCGCACCCTGCTGGATGTAATTTCCGGCACCAAGATCACCGATCCGGAAGAACTGATTATCAGCCGGGAAGAATTTGACGATATTGAAGAGAAAATGGGCGAAATACTTAGTTCCCTGGAATGGAAGGTATTGATGTCCTACCTTGAAGGGAAATCATACCAGGAGATAGCGGAAGACCTTAAGAGGCATGTGAAGTCCATTGACAACGCCTTGCAGAGGGTCAAGCGTAAACTGGAAAGATACCTGGAAAAGAGAGAAGCTTAAACTGACTGGCTAATTGATTGTATACCCGGCCCCCTATAGGCCGGGTTAAGTATTTACCTTCTATATAATGTTCCTGTTAAAATTGAGGTGGATGTGTTTCCCCGGAAAGTAAACCAATTATTATTGTTTCCGGGCAGAAAAAGT
>CBEULQ010000050.1:0-10237 GCA_965543975.1 uncultured Desulfocucumis sp.
CCATCACCACATCCATTCCCTTTTCATCAGCCATGGCCGCCGCCTCGTTGTTCACAATTCCGACCTGCATCCAGATGCAGCCGGGTTTAACGGGAAGGGCGTCTTCCACCACCGGCGGAACATCCTGACTTTTTCTAAAAATGTTTACAATGTCTATTTTATCCGGTACCGAAGCCAGATCGGGATAAGGCTTTTCACCCAGCACATCCTGTCTAAGAGAGGGGTTCACGGGTATTACACGGTAGCCCATGTTCTGCATATATTCCGCCACCCGGTAGCTGTCCCGGTGTGGTTTTGCGGATAGACCCACCACCGCAACGGTTTTCGATTTCTCCAAAATCTCTTTTATTTTCCGGTCGTCCGGATTAATCATAAATTACCCTCCTGTTTTTCAGCCGTATTCACAAAATATAATACCATCAGCGTCTTTTGTTTTAAAGTGCGCCGGTGCTTTTACGATGTTCGTGTCATCTATAAAATATAACCATTTTGGCGGCATTCGTCCGGGGAAATTTATTGATTATAATTACCCCCGGGCTGGCAATAATAAAAAAAGTATTTTTTGCACACAGATTACAAGCCGCATATCACCAAAGGAGGGCAACAAATGAGCGCCTATTTATTCTGGCTACTGGGAGCGCTGGCAGTAATAATTCTCGTAGCCTTTTTTCTATGGCCCAGGCTAAGGAAAAAGAGTGAAAGAAAGCCCGCCGTTATATTAAAAAAAGCTCCCGAATTCAAACATGAAACCTCCGAAGAGCTATCCGTGCCCATAGCCGGCCCCCCGGACAAGGATCCCCCGCCGGAACTGCCTGTTTCTTACGGCACTAACCGGCTGGTGCTGCTTGTCCGGGATCCCCAGTGGCTTTACGCCTATTGGGAAATAACCGCCACCAGCCTGGACGAGTTCAACGCCGCTTACGGAAATGGGGCATGGAATTCCACCCGGCCGGTTTTACGTGTTTACGACATTACCGGGGTAAATTTTAATGGATTAAACGCAAACAGTTATATAGATATTAACCTGCCCGATTTTACCGACAACTGGCATTTTGATGTGGCCCAGCCGGACCGCTCTTTTTGCGTTGACCTGGGAAGATTGTTTCCCGACGGCAGATTTGTTACCATACTTCGCTCCAACGTTGTAACAACTCCCAGTGCGTCCCTTTCCAATTGCCTGGACGAAGAGTGGATGTGGATCGAAGGTCTTTACAAGACCATTCTATACCAGATGGGGGTAAGTTCGCCGCTGATTTTGGAAGAAATTAATGAACGTATGGGAGCACTGCCTACGGGGATAAGCTCTCCGGGACGCAATGATGCTTACCATTGACTCAGAAGTCAGGAGTCAGGAGTCAGAATGAGAGAACATTATGAATTCTGACTACTGAATTCTGAATATTAGTTGGGGACATTCCTCTGACCCTGGAACTGGGCTCTAAAGAGAGGTGTGTCCCCTGACATACGTTGGGGACATTCCTCTGACCCCGAAGCTGGGCTCTTAAGAGAGGTGTGTCCCCTGACATCTATAGTAACAAAAACAAGGAGGACGATAGCCGGATGTCCAAAGGTTATCTAGCACTGGTTTTACATGCCCACCTGCCCTTTGTGCGCCACCCCGAAAATGACAATTTCCTGGAGGAAAGGTGGCTGTACGAAGCTATTACCGAAACTTATATACCACTGATAGAGGTGTTTGATCGCCTGCTGGAGGAAAATATCCCCTTTAAAATCACCATGTCCCTGTCCCCCCCGCTGATTTCAATGCTCACGGACCATCTTTTACAGGAAAGATATATACGCCATCTGGACAAACTTATCGAACTGGCGGACAAGGAAGCAGGCAGAACATACAACACATCCTTTCATGAAACCGCATTGATGTATCAGAACAATTTCCGCCGGGCCAGGGAGATATTTATTAACGGTTATCAGAAAAACATCCTCAAAGCGTTTAAAAAATTTCAGGACAGCGGCAGGCTGAATATAATAACCTGTGCCGCCACCCACGGCTACCTGCCTTTAATGCTGGTCAGGCCTGAAGCGGTTCGGGCACAGATAGGTATAGCCGTGGACCTGCATACCCGCCACCTGGGACGGCCTCCGGAAGGTATATGGCTCCCTGAATGCGCCTATGCGCAGGGCATCGACGATATTTTAAAGGATTACGGCATAAGATATTTCTTCACCGATACCCACGGGGTGATGTTCGCCTCCCACAGACCCAAATTCGGCATATTTGCCCCTATATACTGCCCCTCAGGCGTCGCGGCATTCGGCAGGGATGTGGAATCTTCAAGGCAGGTGTGGAGTTCCACCGAGGGCTATCCGGGGGATTTTAATTACCGGGAGTTTTACCGGGACGTGGGATTCGACCTGGATTACGAATACATAAAACCCTATATTCACCCGGACGGCATCCGCATCCATACCGGCGTTAAATACTACCGCATAACAGGCAAAACCAACCACAAGGAACCCTACGACCCGGAGCGGGCCAGGGAAAGGGCAGCGGTGCACGCGGGCAATTTCATGTTTAATAGAATATTACAGATTGATTATCTGTCCCGTTTTATGGACCGGCCGCCCCTGGTGGTATCACCCTATGACGCGGAACTTTTCGGCCACTGGTGGTTCGAGGGTCCGAACTGGCTGGAAATCCTTCTTAAAAAGCTCCACTTCGACCAGAAAACCGTTGAGCTGATTACTCCTTCCGAATACCTGCAACGGCATCCCTGCAACCAGGTTGCAAGACCATGCGCTTCCAGCTGGGGAAGCAAAGGGTACAACGAAGTATGGTTGTGCAGTGAAAATGACTGGATATATCGCCACCTGCACATAGCCGCAGACCGTATGGTGGAACTGGCGGACCGCTTTCCCGTATCCGGGGGAGTGCTGCGCAGGGCATTAAACCAGGCGGCCAGAGAGTTGCTGCTGGCTCAGAGCAGCGACTGGGCGTTTATCATAAGCACCGGGACTATGGTGGAATACGCCGTCCGGAGAACCAGGGTTCATCTGGATAACTTCCTGCGGCTCTACCACGAAATAACAAATAATTGCATCAGCCAGGACTGGCTCTCCGGCCTGGAGCATAAAAATAATATTTTCCCCGAAATTAACTATAGCCATTACCACAGCAGCAAAAAGTTACCCAGGGCAGCCGCCCTTTGAGAGGTGAGAGGTGAGACGTGTGTGAAGTAAGAGCACAGGGAAAATTCGCTATTAAGAATTCCCCAGAAGACACTCACTTCCAACTTCTCACTTCTCACTTCTCATTGTTGGGGACATTCCTCCGAACCTAAAGTATGCTATAAAGAGAGGTGTGTCCCCTGACCTTATAGGCTCCAGCTCAAGTATACGGCATTGGCAATATCATTAGCCGGGCCGGTGGACTTACCGTACAAATCGATGGTGGCAATATATTTTGAAAAGGGGAAGTACGTCACCTCTATTATCGCGCCGGGCTTGATATTTTCCTTACTTATTTTCCTGCCCGCATACAGCATCAGTGATTCCATCCCGCCCTGTCCCGCCTCATTAACTATATAAACCACCATTTTCCCGCTATGTTCCTTAACCACGGTCAATTCTCCGGTAAAGGCAGCAGTTTGCTGAAACAAATCCCTGACCGGGTTTATCATGTGGTTCACTGCCAGGGCCAGGTAGAACAGGCAAATAACAATCAGTGCGAATCCCCTGCCCCTGTGCAGGTTTGATTTATGCAAAAAAACTATAAAAATAATTATTATAGTGGAAAAAAACATACCGCTAGCTATCATTTTCAATAGCTGGTCCACTTCTAATCCCCCTCCGGAAAACCGCAACACATGAGGACGTTAAAAATGTATTTTTTCAGCATTCTCACATTCTTTAGGTAAAAAATTTTTAGCGGGCAATATAACCTTTACCGGCGGATAACAACCGTTTGCCAGGTTATAATTTCTGAATTTTCACACATTTCTTATATATATTATTAATAACTTAATAATGTATCCCCTATTAAAAATCCCGGGAGTGATATTCATGTCCTTTCAGCAAACCTCTATAAAAGACCGCCAAGGAAAAAAAACCGTCCTTGAAATACATATGAAAAACAAAAAACGCCGGTTGGTATTCGCCTCCGAGGAAGACCGGAAAGCATGGGAAAAGGCCTACCGTAAGAGCAAGCTGCACATGCCCTATTTTCTAGCGGGTATAGGTATTAATTTTATTCTATATTTCGCAGGGCTGGACCTGTCTAAAAATATAATACTCGGGGCAGGTATAGGTCTTGCCATACCCCTTGCCAGCATGTTTTTCCTATCCGAGCTGCATTATAAATTGTTTATGGAAAAAAAGGCGGGGGATTCGCCGTAAAGGATGGTGATGCCCGGAAAACATAAATTGGGGACATTCCTCACCCCAAAGTCAGGCTATCAATAGAGGAGGTGAAGATTTAGTTAATAAATCAAGCAGTTAATCTAATTTGGGCCGAATGGACAGAGCTTTTTTAGAAAGGAGGCAATGCAATTGTTTAAAGGCATGCACCCTGTTTTTTGGTTAGGGCTGGCTTTCATGTACGGTGTGGCCATTATCATCTGGCTCTGGGAAATAGCCCTTCCCGGTTCGGTTTTTCAGGTAAAATTTGGAGGAGCGGCCGCACCCTTTTTCTACGCCAATTTTATAATGCTTTTCGTGGTTAACCTCTTTCTGGCATGGTTGTGGTACTACGTACCGGAAGTCCAGGAAAAGAAAAAAGTGAGAGAGGGGGCTGACAACGATGTCAGCGCAAGTTAGCCCGATTGTAATAGCTTTTGCCCTGGTTTATTTCGGAATCATTTTCGGTATCGGCTGGTGGACCAGAAAGGCATCCTTAAGCGCAAGCGAATATATGGTCAGCGGGAGAAATGTAGGCCCGGTTATTAACGGTGCTGCGCTGGCATCCACCTATTTAAGCCCTGCCAGTTTTCTCGGCCTCCCCGCTTTTATATTCATCATGGGCTACCCCTTCTGGTGGGCTCTGGTGGGCATCATCGCGGGCATGCCCATTGCCTCCATGCTTACGGCGGCCCCCCTGCGGAAATACGCCCCGGTTTCATTTACTGATTATTACGCTGACCGGTACGACGATCAAAAGGGCATGAGGGCTCTGATCAGCCTGCCGGTTATCGTTTCCGGAATTTTGTACGTTACCCTTTCCATTATCGGCACCGCACTCTTTATGATGGCTATACTTAAAGTTCCCTACGGAGTTTCCCTTATTATCAGTTCATTGGTGGTTCTGTTTTATGTCTACCTGGGAGGCATGGTGGCCACCACCTGGTCCAACGCCCTTCAGGGCATATTGATGGCAGTTGCTGCTGTGGCGGCGGCCCTGGTGATATTAACCCACTTTGGGGGATTTACCGGCCTGGGAGAGGCCATAAACACCAATAACCCCAAATTCTGGTTCCCACCCAATTCGGTTACCGGCACATCGTCTCACCCCATCATGGCGGGCTGGACCGGTATGGTTAGCTTCTATTTCGTCTGGCACTACGGCTTCTCCATGATGCCCTATACCGTGGTGCGCTTCTTCACCTCTATGGACTTAAAAGCCGCCCGGCGGTCAGTATTCTGGGCCACCCTCTTCGGTGGAGCCATGTACTGGGGACTGATCATCATAGGCAGCGCAGCCAGGGTAATTCTTGAAAAGCTCCACCCCCTGATGGGCACGGAAGGTGTAAAGGACGCCCTCACCCTGTTGGCCAAAATTAAGAGTACTTATGGGGTCAGCGGCGCCACAGTCACGGATTATTCAATGATCGCCGCGGTTGAGGCGCTGAACAACCCCTGGTTGATGGGGCTGCTGGTGGCCGGAGGGCTTTCCATCGCCATGTCCACCACAGCCGGTTGGTTAATGGTTATGAACGTCATCCTCGGGCGCGACTGGATGGGTAAGATACTGGGCATAAAATGGGCTGTCGACAACCCGGTAAAAGCCTTACGAAGCTGCTCAATCATTCTTATCATTATCTGCACCTTGATAGCATTTAAACCGCCTGGTCTTGTACTCGACCTTTCCGGCTGGGCCTTTGTAGTGGTTATAGCCACAATTGGAGCACCTCTGGTATTTGGATTGTGGTGGCCCCGGGCTACCAGGACGGCAACATATGCCACGGTCATTGTATTCCTGCCTTTAACATTATTTTCATGGATATATGCCAAGGTGGCCCTGGGCAGTCCGCACTGGTTCTTCCTTAACAAGGCACTGGGGCTGCAACTCGCCTTCGGACACCAGATGTACTGGATTCCCATCTCATTCATATTCTTTATAATAGTCTCCCTGCTCACAAGCCCGCCCAGGCAGGAAGTAGTCCAGAAGTACTGCAACGACTTACATTAAAAAAAGCAACCCAAAAGGCAATAATTACGGCCTTAGAGGTTGCCCGAAACAATGATACTTCATTAAAATTATATCAGAAATTATATATGTACAACACACAAGTATACTACTATTTACAATGACAACTGATGTATACACAACAAAAAAACAGACCTGTCCAGTACACAGGTCTGTTTTTTCGCTTTTTTTATGTTATGCCACGTTTACATTTTTTATAAACTTTTATTTCAATCAATATGCTCCTATGACAGCTTGCAATAGCAATTTTTATATAGAAACCTTAATGATTTCATGGCCGGAAATAAACTTAAAAAATTTACACAATAAAATTAACTTAATTGTTTGAACTTTGCCATGTTTCTTGCATTCTAATTGTTCTGTGGAATCAATCAAATAAAGTTATTCAATTTTCTGTATATTTGGTATTTTATGAAAATGCTTTCATTTTGTCATTTTTTCCATGGCCTGCTTATTAAGCCATGGGTTTACCTTGCCGCTTAGGAGGTGATAGCAAATAGAGGGGGATTCGGCCCAAAGCAGCTTTTAAAACCCGGATTAATAAATGCATTTTAAGGAGGATGAATTAATGTCTCATAAGGCACCCGGTCATGAATTTGCAAATCCAGGTCCGGCGGGTTTAGTAGCCCTGGCGGTAGCATGTTTCACCTTTGGCGCGGTCCACACCCATCAGGTTGACCATTCCTGCATACCCCTGCTGGGAATCTGGCTTCTCGGTGGTTTTGTTGTTCAGGTCATTACAGGTGTTATAGAGCTTAGAGATGGGAACATACTGGGCGGAAATATTTTCACCTTTTTCTCCGCATTTTTCATGCTGGTAACGGGATTGGAACTCATATTTAAGTTTTTCGCCAGCGTAAACGGCTGGAAAATTGACGCCAGAATCGACGGTTGGGCCTGGATGGCGCTGGCCCTGGCGTTGCTGATGTGGACTCCCGGATACTTTAAAGCTCCCCTCAGCCTGTTTGCCGTAGTTTTAGCTTTGGACGTGGCTGTACCCCTGGTTGCCCTGATGGACCTCAAATGGCTCCCTGGCAGCCTGACCATGGTATCCGGCACCGCCCTTTACATTGCCGGCATTTTCGGCCTGTATACGGGAGCTGCAGTGGTATTGAACACTGTTTACGGCAAAACCGTTCTGCCCACAGGCAGCCCTTTGATTAAACCAACTCCCGCCCCCCATGGTGTGGCTGCCCACAAGTAAACCCAAGTGAGATACAAAAAGACTCCCGCTCCGGAAAGCGGGAGTCTTTTTCATCTAATCCGACAATTCCAGAGTCCGGTCTCTTTCTGCTCTCTAGCCGTTTACTATCCTGTTTATCCTCTCCACATAAAAATCCGTCAGAGATTCGGCAATTTCCATGGACGCCCCCTCGCTGAACACCCTGCAGACCGGCTCCTCGGGATCCGGCAGTACCAGAGCCCAGCCCTGGGGATGGTAAACCTTGACCCCGTCCAAAAGCTCCAGTTTCTCCGCCGGCGGCTCCTCGATCAATTTCCGGATGACCGTGCCTATGGCTTCCCAGGGTACACATACGTCCTTTTTGTATACAAAAAATTCGGGTATCTCATCCACCAACTGGCCAAGGGTCAGCATATTTCCCGCGGCAAATTCCAGAATACTGAACAAAGCCCCCAATGCGTCAAAGTTAAGTATGAACTGTGAAATTCCCGGCTGAACCTCCTCTTCCTCCTGGGTCAAAACCTTCTCCGTAAAATCCTGTATGGAGGTTTTGGTGCGCACTACTTTTCCCTGGTAGCGCTCCGCCAGCTTTTCTATACTCCCCGAAGCCGTTATCGGCACTACCACCGGCCCCCCCCGGGATTTCAACACCACCAGGGCTGAGAGCGCAGTGAGGAGATCGTCACTGATTACCCGGCCTCCTTCGTCTATAAGCACCATACTGTCTCCGTTTGGCTCAACCAGCACTCCTGCTCCGGCCGCTTCCTGTACTACTCTCTCCGCCAGCCGGGGCAGCATCTCCCTGTAATTTTGCCACGTAACGCCGGACTTTGCCGTTTTTGCATTTCCTTTAATATCTGTTGGAAATTCATCCAGTATATTGAGCAGGGTGACATTAAACCTGGAAGCCAGAGGTTCAATAAACTCAGCCAGATTTGTCCTGTCATAGGCGGCCACAAGTTTAATTCCCATGTTGCTGATTGCCTGACCGCCCACCGAACGGACTATGGCGGAAATATATTCATCATAGGACTTCTCTACATTTTTCAACGGCTGAACTTTTGACAAGTCCGCCCTGTTGTAATCTTCCCTCATTAAAATGTTTTCCACCTTGCGCTCGGCGGCGCGAGATATATTGGCCCCCTTTTGGTTCATAAAAATCATGGTCAAATGATCGGGCCTGCGGGACGATATTTTGACGTGGATTCCCCCGTCCAGATTCAGAGAACGCACGGCAAAACGGTTTAATGGCGTAATTCCTGATCCAATATCGAAAACCAGAGCTCCGGTGGACTGTATTCCGCTGATAACCGCAGATTTTATCATGCAGGATGCCGGATAGCTATCACAGCTAACGGCCACCCCCTTACCCGTTCCACAGGACGAGGCAAAGGCGGCCGCTGCCCGCAGCGCAAATTCCGGAGTCATTTCAATATTGGTTAACCCGGTTATGCCTTCAATGCCGAATATTTTTTTGGGATAACGGGTTCCCCATACCATGCTGCTTTGAACCACCGTACCGCTTTCAACAATTTTATGAGGCCACAGCTTAACGTCTGGCTTAACCAGGCCGCCTTCCCTTACCACGGTGTCGCTCCCAATCACGGCGCCTTCATAAACCCCGGCGTTATTCTGCAGGCGCACCCTGCTGCAGAGCACGGCCCCCCGCAGTCCGGCCCCGGCCCCCACGTAAACTCCTCCCCAGAGAACGCTCCTTTTTATAGACGCCCTTTCCTGCACCACGCACCCATCTCCCAGCACGGTAAATGGCTCCAGCTTAGCACCTTTACCGATGAAACAACGGTTGCCGATTAGCACCGGACCTGTTATATTCACTTCTTCATCTATTTCGACCCCATCCCCACCCAGGACTCCCGGGGCAATTTCCCTGCCGGGCACATCAACCTGTACCCTGCCGGACAGTACATCCTGGTGAGCCTGCATATATGCCCTGAGATCTCCTATGTCGCACCAGTAGCCGTCCAGCACTACCCCGAAAAGAGGCTGTTTTTCCCTGAGGAGAAGGGGAAAAAGGTCCTGGCTGAAGTCAAATTTCACACCGGGCTCAAAATAGCGCAGCACTTCCGGTTCAAGTATGTAAATGCCGGTGTTGACCGTGTCGCTGAATACCTCACCCCAACCGGGTTTTTCCAGAAATTTGGCTACCCGGTTTTCCCGGTCGGTGATGACAACACCGTATTCCAGCGGGCATTCAACCCTGGTCAGAACCAGAGTTGCCATAGCCCCATTCTTCCGGTGAAAATCAATAGCCCGGCTAATATCAAAATCAGTAAGGCAGTCGCCGGAAATCACCACAAAGGTTTCATCCAGGAATTCCCTGGCATTTTGAACACTGCCGGCGGTTCCAAGAGGTGTTTCCTCAACATAGTAGCGCATGTGTACTCCCCATTCCGAGCCGTTGCCGAAATGATCCCTAATGTGGTCGGGGAGGTATTGAAGGGTAACGCCTATTCTGGTAATGTCATGCTTTTTTAAGAGGTCAACTATGTGCTCCATCATTGGTTTATTAACAACAGGCATCATGGGCTTGGGACGTCCGCAGGTCAGGGGACGCAAACGGGTACCTTCCCCACCGGCCATTATAATTGCTTTCAATTTTACCTCTCCTTGCATGTAATTTTTAAAACAACCTGGCAATATATGATCTATGT
>CBEULQ010000051.1:0-10188 GCA_965543975.1 uncultured Desulfocucumis sp.
TGTCATAATATGATCCTCCTGTAAATGAGATTCATTATCGCTTAATATCCAAAAAAATTTGCTTCCTGGTATTGATACTCATTTTCAATACCAGAATATACCCTGTTTTATGCATAGTCAATACATTTTTTACTGGTATAAAATTACAAGGCGGATTACTCCGCCTTGTAGTGATTTATCAAACCATCCTGTGCTGAAATATGCCTTTTGAGAAATGAGTGTAATAAACTTTTCGGGAAACTATTTAGGGCAGCTATCCGAACTGCTGTCCACGGAACATTCGCCGCTGTTAAAGGAATCCTCGCATTCTGAGGAGCTCGAAGCACCGGTCAGGGATGTTGAATCCACACTGCAATCGGGGCTGGACTTTGATAGTTTTCTGTCCTTCGGCAGAAAAATCACCTCCTTACGCAACTATCTTTCCCAATAGAAAGATATAAATGCCGGCAGTCAGGTGATTATTCTTTCCAGTAGCGAGCCAATCATTTTGTTTTAAACAGCATCAATAATTTTAAAGTAGCTTTTGAAACGTTATCCAGCAGAATTTGTATATCCTCGGCAGTGGCGTTGTCGACGTGTATCCCGGCCGCCACGCTTACAGGCTGCCCAGTTTCTCTTACCAGCATTTCCGCCACCGGCCGTGCGGCCTGATCATCTTTATGTCCCGGCAAGGGCAGCAATGAGGTTGTAGAACTTATCTCCTCCGGATCTTTTAGCCCGGGCCTGGGAAGGCTGATCACAACGGCACCCAGATGAGGTGTTTCACCTCCCAGAAGATTTACCAGCACGCCCTGACCTGTGAAGGTGGCCGTTAACAAAATTTTATACTTGCCCTCCCCTTCTTCCACATTAATACATTTCATTAATGTCCCCCCGTTCAAATAACATATACTCCACCATCAAACAATACTTTTCGAATACCGCAGGCCATCACCATTTCTTTTGAAAGCCTGTTAGTTCCGGTTTTTCCATAAACCCCTTGTACTGGGCTAGCACCTTGAAAACTGTACCCATCCCCTCCGGCATAATCAGTTTTTTTACGGCCATGGTATCCTTCAAGGTTTGCAAGTTGAATGAATAGTCGCCATTGTTCTCTACCATATCCAATATTCCCAGGTTCATCAGGAAATACATCTGGCTGGTATAACCGGCCACATTAATTCCCTTATCCGCGCCCCACTTCATCAGGGATGAAAAATTAACATGTGAGGTAATGTCACATCCTCCGGGAAATTCCAGTGGGTTTTCCAGCAGCCGGTGGCGGCTGTAACAGCGAAGCGTTCCCTGTATACGAAATGGATTGTATATATCTCCTGTTTTCCCTCCATAGTCTATGGTCAGCAGAAACCCCCCGGCCAGGTTGCGGGAAACCTCACACATCCAATTCTCCGCATCCAGGTTAATTTCCACAGTCTGCTCTTCTTCCAGGGTGATGTTGAACGTATCAAGGTAATCAATCAATCTTTCGTCGGACAAACTGCCTTCTTCCTCGATAAGCCTTCCTCCGTCATAGCGAACATATATTTCCCTGAGTTCACCGTCCGACATCCTTATCCTGTGAACTGGGAAGGCATCCACCAGTTCATTGGAAAAGATACAGCCTTTTATTCCCTCTCCCGGGCATATTTCTTCCGTACTGTTTACCCAGATTATTTTATCTTCGCTGCCCTGTGCCCGGGCGTTTTCTTGTTGTACTGCCCTGTGGCCGGGACTGATTTCTATTATATAATATCCTAGTCCGACGTATGCTTCAGGGTGGTTTTGTTTCAGCCGCAGGAGCACATCCCGGGCCAGGGTTCCCTTTCCCGCACCGTATTCCACAAGCTGCCACTTATTCGGACAGCCCAGCAATCGCCACATCTGAGCGAATTGCTCGGCCAGCGCATAACCGAACATTGGAGTCACATCGGGGCTGGTATAAAAGTCACCTTCCACCCCGATTTTTTTATCCTCCCTCATATAATACCCGGCCTTGGGATGGTAAAGGGCTATGTCCATATACCGGGCAAAGGTGACAGACCCCCTGGCGGCTATTTCTTCAATTATTACCCTTTCAAAATTACTCATTGTCATCCTTCACTCTCACATAATGATATTCGCTGATCAAGCGCTTGAATTCCGTGATAATTATCATCTTGCAGCAACGTCTAACCTGAATTTAAATAGTATTTTTAAAAAGTGCAGGAAAAAATTATTTTTTATTAAAAATTTTTTCAATCTTCGGAAGGTAAAAGCATATTGTTTGAAGAAAGTTTTTTTAAGTTACTTTGCTTATTGTATACAGTGTTACCGGCTACAACAAGAAAATAACATAAGGGGGTTTAAGATTATGTTTCCGGAACCAGTATCCCGGGGAAGAACGCTCATAGGACGGCTAAAAAAAGGAGAAGACCTGATGAGCAGCCTAACCCGTCTGTGCACAGAGGAAAATATCAGACTCGGCAAAGTACAGGCCATCGGCGCTGTAAGCAAAGCCAAGGTAGGATTCTACCTTCAGGAAAGCAGAGAATATTTCACCCTTGAATTTGACTATCACCTGGAGATTGTCAGCCTCCAAGGAAATATTTCCATAAAAGACGGTGAACCCTTTATCCACGCCCACATAGCCCTGATGAACAACCAGGGTAAAATGTTGGGCGGTCACTTAATGGAGGGTACTGAAGTATTTTCCTGCGAATACGTCATCAACGAATACATGGCAGATACCGACGACACTTTCCACAGGGTTTACGACGAAGAAACAGGACTGTACATGTGGCCGTTGAAATAACCCGTCCCTGTGTTGCCAGGAAACGGCCTCCAGAGGCCGTTCAAAAACAAGCATGGCGCGAAAGGTGAAGACGGACAGCGCGGAGCGTACTGGCTTTGTACGTGAGCACTGTTCGGCGAACCTGAGTAAAGTGCCAGGCGCAGTTTTTCAACGGCCTCCTATAGTGCCCTGCCGGGCACCCGTACATCCCCAACCCTTTTGGTGACCTTTTCCCTGTCAAAATACTCCAACAGAGGAAGAGCGTATTTCCGTGATGTGCCCAGCAAATCCCTGGCTTCACCCACGGTTATTTGGCCTTTCTCCTTTAAAAATTGCTGCAGCTGTACCCTGGCCTTGTCCAGGGCATCCGGGTGAAAATAAAGGTCGTCAGCCACTTTTACCAACGTTCCGCGACGGATAAGAAACTGTACCAACTCCTGGTCCTGCCCCTGTGGCAGGCCAGTTTTTTTAACTGTCTCCGCCCAGGCAGGAGGCTGACATCCGCCAGCCAGATAATTTTTTTCGATATAACTAACAGCAGCACCGTAAACATTGCCGGGATCAGGCTCGAATCCCGGCAGGGAAACAGTGTTTACCCCCAGCTTGACTAATCCGTCCCCGTTCATTTTCTGCAGCAGCGACTGAAAGTGTTTCTGTCCAATCCCGGAAAATATTCTCGAACGAAGCTCCTCCCTGGGAAAACCCTCACGCAGGGGATATTGCCTGTGGTATGAACCAATAAGTCTGTTAACGTCTCCTGTCCAGGCTTTGTAGACCTCGGCCGCCAAATAAAAAATATCACCTTCAAAGGATGTTTCTACCGCTTCACCGGCAGATACCAGCTCCACCAGAGCGGCATCCACCTCTTCCCGGGATAATCCTGAGTTCCCGGCAATCTCATCCGCCGTCAGAACCTTCTTCCCGCTTTTAAGAAGTTGATCCGCCAACTCCCGGGGAGTTCCCTTTTCCTTGGTGGCCAGGGCATTGATTACCTCGTCTTTCATACGTTTGTGTTTTCTGGCCAGGGGGTCAATCATACTGCCTCCGCCAATGGTGCGCATGGGTGAATAAGAGCGTATAACAAACCTGTCTCCTTTGCCGGAGGCCAGCTTTTCCTCCAGTTCCAACTGGGCATAGGCGGTTTCTCCCGACTTCATTTCCTCCCTGTCCAGCAGAACAACCCGCCCCAGTATTTCCGCAGTACCCAGGTAAATTCTGACCCTGGCCCTGTTTTTCAGATCTCTGGCATCTTTTAAAAGTGTTAGCCTGACATCCATCCTATATGACGGTTTAAGACTTCCCGGAGCTGCCACCATACTGCCCCGGGGAACCTGCTGCACTTCCAGTCCGGTAAGATTCATGGCCACTCTCTGACCTGCAACTGCATTTTCAACCTTTTCTCCGTGAACCTGTATCGAGCGCACCCTGGCCGTCAAACCCTGGGGCATTACTTCAACGCTTTCTCCCACTCCCACCTGACCGGATACCAGAGTTCCGGTTACCACAGTGCCAAATCCGGTAACGGTGAAAACTCTGTCCACCGGAAGTCTCAGTGGACCCTGCGATGACTTCTCCTCCACCTCACCGGCTATACCGGCCAAAACTTCTTTCAGTTCCTTTAAACCCCGCCCTGTGACTGCAGAAACCTCCACTAAAGGGGCTTCCGCCAAAAAAGTATCCCTTAGATAATCCCTTAATTCTTCTCTGACCAGTTCCAGCCATTCCTCATCCACCATGTCAACCTTGGTCAGCACCACCACACCTCGCTCGACCTGGAGCAACTGAACTATATCCAAATGCTCCCTGGTCTGGGGCATAACCCCTTCGTCAGCAGCGACAACCAACATAACCATGTCAATGCCGCCCACTCCGGCAAGCATATTTTTAATAAATCTTTCATGACCCGGCACATCCACCAGACCGGCCTTTTTTCCCCCGGGGAGATCCAGATAGGCAAAGCCCAGTTCAATGGATATGCCTCTCTCCTTCTCTTCCCTTAAACGGTCGGTGTCAATTCCGGAAAGGGCTTTGACCAGGGTAGTTTTGCCATGATCAACATGACCGGCGGTGCCTATTATGATGTGTTTCATTGCCTTTCCGCCTTCCTGCGGCCCAGAGCCGATGCCAGCGCTCCGGCCAGTATCATATTTTCACCCTTTTGTATGGTTCTTGTATCCAGCTGCAAGCTATTTTCCTGAACCCTTCCTATTACTGCCGGATCGCCTTCCCTGAGCCTTGCAGCAAGCTCCGTAACGGATATTTCTGTTGGTTTAATAGCTACCAGGCAAGCCGGTAGTTCCGCAGTGGGCATGGCTCCCCCCCCCACCGCCGAATTGCCTTTCTCCAGCGCAATGACTGCTTTGCCCATGGAGGCGTCTTCCAGCAGAGTGATAAGTTCCATGGCCCTATTTTCAAGTTCGGACATTTCCGTGCTGAGCATTCTCAAAGTGGGTACTCTATTTGTTACTGTTAATGGGTCCAGGTACTCTCTTAGGGTGGCTTCCAGAGCCGCTATGGTCATTTTATCTATTCTAACAGCCCTGGTCAGCGGATTTTTTTTCATTTTCTCCACGTATTCCCTCCGGCCCACAATTATCCCGGCCTGTGGCCCTCCCAACAGCTTATCGCCGGAGAAGGTCACCACATCCGCCCCGGCTGCCACAATCTGTTGAACCGTAGGCTCCTCGGGCAGGCCATATTTAGCCAAATCCACCAGGAACCCGCTGCCAAGGTCGCTCATGACCGGGAGACCCCGCTCCCTGCCGATCCGAACCATTTCCTCCACTGTGGTTTCCCGGGTAAAACCCACTATCCTATAATTGCTGGTATGGACATGCAGCAAGCACGCAGTGTTCTCATTGATTGCCTTTATGTAGTCGTCGGGATGTGTTTTGTTGGTGGCTCCAACTTCCACCAGTATAGCGCCGCTCTGGGCCATAACCTCCGGTATTCTAAAAGAACCCCCGATTTCTACCAATTGTCCCCTGGATACTATCACTTCCCGCCCCCGGGCTATCGCGCCAAGCGCCAGGAGCACCGCTGCGGCATTGTTGTTCACCACCAGACAGGCCTCAGCCCCGGTAAGTTTTTGCAATAGTTCTTCCACCACTGCATAACGGGACCCTCTTTTGCCGGAGTCGAGATTAAGCTCAATATTGCAATATCCGGAGGCTGCCATATGAACCGCCTCAATAGCGGAAGCCGGCAGTACGGCACGGCCCAGATTGGTGTGCAATACCACCCCGGTGCCGTTGATTACCCGGCGCAGATTTGGACGCAAACGAAGGGCCAGAGATCTTATAGCATCCCCGGCCAATTGAGCAATGTATTCTTCCCTTGACACACCGGCCCCATCCGTTGCAGCCCCCTCCGCCAATAACCTTTGCCTGAGCTTTTCCAGGGCGTCCCTGACGGATTCCACCACCAAATCCCTTGGGCAGTCGTCAATTTTATTAAATATATCCGATGCCCGCAGGATCTCGTCCACTGACGGCAGTCTCCGGAGCAACTGGCTTTTATCGACTTCGGTCATGACTTCCTCCAATTTCTTTGCAATTTTTATAACATTATATGGCAGCCAGTTGTTTAAAAGCAAGAATAGATTGGCGCACTTCCTGGAGCCTCAATCTCAGAGTCCGTCAAAAACAAGCATGGCAAGGAAGGTGAAGCCGTACAGCGCGGAGCGTACATTGTAGTACAGAGGTCAGGGGACACACCTCTTGCAGAGGAATGTCCCCAACGTATAATGTCCCCAATTAATACTGGACGGCGAGCCTGAGTTAAAGTGCCAGGCGAAAGTTTTAGGACCGGACTCTCTTGTTGGCGTAACCAGCGCTATATGCTATTCTAATAATGCTTATACTGAGTGAATTACGGGTCAGGAGTCAGGAGAGTTCCGGCATTCCTTTCACCCGAAAAATCTGTGTGCTCTTTGGCTAAATATTTTCATTGTATGTGGTGCCGCTTTAACTGCATGGATGTGTCTATCCAGGTATAAGAATTCATTAGTCAGCATTCAGAATATATCGAGACAAAAAACCGACCTCACATTCTGACTATTGACTACTTACTACTGACTACTGATATAGAGGTGAACATAGTGGACTTTAAAGAAATAGCCCTCCATATCATCACCACCTATAAATACCCGGGAATATACCTTCTGTTTATTATTGATACAATGGGCGTTTTCCTGCCCTCGAAAACCCTGCTTACCATTTGCGGCATTCTGATTGAAAAGGGCCAGCTAAGCCTCTTGCCTCTGTTAGCTTCCACCCTGGGAGGCAGCCTGACCGGTTTTTGTATCAGTTACGCCCTGGGTCGTAAAATAGGCAAGCCCATTTTAACCTGGCTGTGCAGATTCTTCCGTATAACGCCGTACAAATACGAAAAGGCAGAAGCCTGGTTCAACAAGTATGGCCCTGCCTTTATCCTGGTAGCCTATTTCACCCCCGGCCTGAGGCATATCACACCCTATCTGGCCGGTATAACCAGAATGCCTTTCAGAAAGGTAATACTATATGCCTCAACCGGAGCCGCCCTGTGGATCCTGACTTTCGTCAGCCTCGGCCGTTTGCTGGGAAATTATATTAATTTTGCAGATCTGCCTGATGAATATTTGCCCTGGGCAATTGCCGCAGTACTACTGGTGGCCGCAGTGGTCTACCTGCTGGCAAAGCGCTGCAAAAAATCCACATCATAACCTTCGACAATGATCCTTAAGGCTGATCAAAAACAAGCATGGCGCGAAAGGGGAGCCGTACAGCGCGGAGCGTACAGATAGAACAGAGGTCAGGGGACACACCTCCTTCGGAGGAATGTCCCCAATTTATACTGGACGGCGAGCCTGACAAAGCCAGGCGTAAGTTTTAGGACCAGCCTTAACTATTTTAAAACAATGACCGCATCCGCTGCAGCTACTCCGCCGGGGTAAGCCAACAGGGGATTGATGTCCAGTTCGGCAATTTGCGGGAAGTCCAAGGCCAGCATGGATAGCCTTAGCAGTACCTGTGACAGCGCCTTTTTGTCCACCGGAGGTTTGCCCCGCACTCCCTCCAACACCTTTTTCCCTTTAATTTCATCCATCATTTCCACAATGTCGATTTCACTGAGAGGTGGAATGCGCATGGCAACATCTTTTAAAACTTCAACAAAAATACCTCCCAGTCCAAACAATATCACCGGTCCGAAAACGCTGTCCTGGGCTATCCCGGCAATCAACTCCGTACCAGGGGGCAGCATCTCCTGTACCAGTATCCCCTTGATATCAGCTTCTTTTTTATATTCCCGGGCGGCGGCCGTAATCCTGGCATAAGCTTCCCGCACTCTTTCCGGGCTATCGACATTCAGTATAACACCGCCGGCATCGGTTTTGTGCAGTATATCCGGCGACTCTATTTTCATTGCTACCGGGTAGCCTAAAGCTGCAGCGGCTTCCACCGCTTCCTCCGGTCCCGCAGCCAGTATTTCTCTGGTGCAGGGGATACCATATGCCCGTAGTATCTTTTTGGATTGAAACTCTGTCAGTTTTGCCCCTGGTCCAAAATCGTCCAGATAAGCCATCACTTCTTCCCTGGCGCCCGCAGGCAACTCCGGATATGAAAATTTTAATCGGTAATTTGTTAATTTTTCATTATACCGGGCCAGCAGCTTAAGCGCCCTTATAGCGTATTCACCGTCCCGGGATGCCGGTATAAGTTTATCGTTGAGTTTTTCCAGGGCGTCCATGGCCGGCTCTTCCTTACCATAAACCAGGGTAATAACCATTTTATCCGTAGAGCCGCATATTTCGGCTATCTGTTCTAAATTTTTATCTTCGCCCACCGATATGGCCCAGTAGCACAGCATTAAAATATCAATATTGGGATCTGCCAGTATTATATCCGCACACTGACGAAATAGCCCGGGCTGGGTCATTATCTGGGAGGTGATATCCACGGGGTTGGCGCTGGAAGCGAAATCAGGCAGCAGTTCATCCAGCTTCTGTCTTGTATCCCCGGACAGCCCTGGGACTTCCAGTTCAAATTCCGCGCATTTGTCTGCCAGCATTACCCCGTTACCACCGGAGGTGGCCAGTATGCAAACCTTCCTGCCCCGGGGAATTTTGCCGGAGACAAGTATGGAAAGCACTGCGTTTAATTCCTCCACGCTTTCCACTCTGACAATTCCCTTTTGTTTAAAAAGAGCGTCGTAAACCCTGTCCGACCCAACCAGCGCTCCTGTATGGGATGCCGCAGCCCTGGCGGCCACCTCATGTCTTCCGGATTTCATCAACAATACGGGTTTTCCAGCCTCCATGGCCATATCCGCGGCCCCGGCCAGTTTCGCCCCGTTTTTCACACCCTCCAGGTAACCACCGATAACCCTGGTGTTGGGATCACCGGCCATATAGGCCAGGTATTCGGAAAACTCCAGATCAGCTTCGTTTCCAGTGCTTACGAAATGACTGAAACCAATACCCCGGTCACTGATTGAACTATAACATGCCACACCGAAGCCCCCGCTCTGGCTGATAAACCCGAGAAAGCTGTCCGTAACCGCCTTTTCGGGAAGTCTGGTCACGGCGAAATTAGCCATGAGCGCGTTGTGGGCGCTGAATATCCCCATGCAGTTGGGGCCGCATATTACCATTCCGCTTTCCCTGGCCAGGGCGGTCATCTCCTGCTGCAGAAGTTTCCCCTCTTCGCCCACCTCGGCAAACCCGGAGGTAAATACCACAGCGGATTTTACCCCCCTGCGCACGCAGTCTTTCAGGGCCGATAAAGTTATTGCCGCGGGAATAGCCACAATAGCCATGTCGATATCTCCAAGAACAGCAAATATGTCCGGGTAGCATGGAATATTGTACAATTCATCATACCTGGGATTTACAGGATAAACCTTGCCTTTATAACCGTTGGCCAGCAGCGATGCCAGAGGCTGACCGCTTGGCTTTAATGGATTAGCCGAAGCCCCGATAATAGCTATCGATTCAGGGTTGAAAAGGGCCTGCATTGATGCCACACGCTGTCCCATGGAAAGCTCGCGCACAGTTTAGTCCTCCTTTAAATTTATACTTGTCATGGTGCAATCTTCAATTTTAAATTGAGCATTCATTATAAAATAAGATAATAAAAAACCATCACTACTCCAGTGAAATATAGGACTCAATCATTTCTTTATAGCTTTTTTCAATATCCACTATGTCAAATGACTCGGGATCAATTATCCACTGCATGCCTATGCCCATTCCCAGTGCGATAGTCAGTGCGGGTAGATGCTTTGCCTTTTCCGGCTTTAGGCGGCCCAGTTCTATACCGTCCTTAATATATTGGGCTATATACGACCTGAGATTTCTAAAAAACTTTGCAATAATCCAATTTATTTCCGGATTGTACCTTGCCTGGCCCAGGTAATTAAGCATAACTGTAAAAAAATCAGGGTTATCCATGGGCACCCTG
>CBEULQ010000052.1:0-10099 GCA_965543975.1 uncultured Desulfocucumis sp.
ATTCATCATGGCCGGTGCGTCCGCCGTTGCCGTGGGAACAGCCAATTTCGTAAACCCCCGGGCAACCATTGATGTTGTCGACGGTCTGGAAAAATTCATGCTGGAAAACGGCATTAAAGATATCAATGAAATTATCGGCATAGCCCATTAGTATGGAGAGGTGTTTTGTTTTGTTGAAGGGAAAGGACAGGCTGATAGTCGCCCTTGACGTAAGCGATGGGCGAAAGGCTTTGGAATTGGTGGACATGCTTGCGCCGTATGCCGGGATGTTTAAAGTGGGAATGGAGCTTTTCTACAGCAACGGGGCGGAAATGGTAAAAGAAATTAAAAAAAAGGGCGGCAAAATTTTTCTAGACCTGAAAATGCACGATATCCCCAACACTGTTTCCAGGGCCGCCAGGGCTCTGGCCGGCCTGGGGGTGGATATGATCAACGTGCATGCCGCCGGCGGGAAGGAAATGATGAAACAGGCGGCTCTGGCCGCCAGGGAAGGTGCTGCCGCTGCCGGATATAAGACTCCGCTGGTAATAGCGGTCACGGTACTCACCAGCATCAGCCAGGAAGTGTTTAACATTGAAATGGGCATGCAGGGGAAAATTATTGACCGGGTTACATCCTGGGCGGAGATTGTCCGGGAGGCGGGATTGGACGGCGTTGTGGCTTCGCCGTTGGAAATTTCCGCAATCCGCAATGTTTGCGGAAATGATTTTGTTATAGTAACGCCGGGTATCAGGCCATCCGGCTCGGAAATGGGTGACCAGAAGAGGATTATGACTCCTGGGCAGGCTGTAAAGAGCGGGGCCAGTTACATAGTGGTGGGGCGGCCCATTATCGCAGCGGAAAACCCGGCGGCCGCCGCCAGGGCTATTTCGGAGGAAATGGATGCTGCAAAAGAAAAAAACCGCCTATGGAGGGTTTTTTAAGTAATAATTGGAAAAAAACCGCCTATGGAGGGTTTTTTAAAGTAAATTTGGAAAAGGGATGTGTCGGATGACACATCCCTTCCGCCGCTGTTAACCCTGGACAAGGCTGTTCTCAGCACGCTGAATCGCAAGTCTTACAAGGTTTCCGCAGTCTCTTGATGAAACAGAGCCAAAGTCCCCTTCCCTGGCCACTGTATCGGCCACACCCAGTTCCTTGGCCAGTTCAAACTTAAGCCTGTCGGACATTATACCGCGACGCCTGCCCAATTAGCCATCCCCTTTCAGTTGGAGGACATAGCTTTTAGAAAAGCCATGTACCTTTCACCGGGTTGGTGCGCGCCCGCATAAACACGCAGTCGCGCCTCCTTGTTCCAGGAGCTAAAACCGGCGGCTGACTAATATTTAATTTTTGAGGTACGTTAATATTATTTGTTTAAAAATAATATTAATGTGTGGGATTGTTTTCTTTTCTTTTATCAATTTCTATCTTCTGGTATAATTTTTTTTTGATGAATAAATTGGTAGCCGGGAAAAGGAGTGTCATATTTTGCATAAAGATAACGTGAGGGAGATTTTTGAAAAAACAGGTGCCATGCTTTCGGGGCATTTTCGTTTAACTTCAGGCAGGCATAGCGACCGGTACTTCCAGTGCGCTCTTGTGCTGCAACACCCGGAATACTGCGGGCGGTTGTGCCGGGAGCTGGCCCGGCGGTTTTCCGGGGAAGGCGTGGAAACCGTCATAGGTCCGGCCATGGGCGGTATACTGGTGGCTTATGAAGTAGCCAGGGAACTGGGTGTGAGGAGCATTTTTACGGAGCGGGAGAACGGAGTTATGACTCTGCGCCGGGGATTTTCCATCAGCCCCGGGGAAAGGATTCTGGTGGTGGAGGATGTGATAACCACCGGCGGCTCCGTATTGGAAGTAATTGACGTGGTCCGCAAAGCCGGCGGCAATGTCGCGGGTGTGGGCGTGCTGGTAAACCGCAGCGGCGGCGGGGCGGATCTGGGGGTTCGCACTGAATCGTTGATGAATGTTCCTGCGGTTTCCTACGACCCTGACCAGTGCCCTCTCTGCCGTGAGGGAATACCCGTTGTGAAGCCCGGCAGCAGGCAGGTTTAAACTAAGGGGATGAGGGGTATGGCGTCTGGTAAAAAAATGATACTCCTGGTGGTGGATTCCTTTCATCCTCATGCTCTGAAAAGGGCTCTGGAGCGAAAGATGGTCCCGGCCCTGGAATTTATTATTAACAGGGGGTTTTTCAGCGACCGCTGCGTGTCTGTGTTTCCCACCATGACTCCCACCTGCGCCAGCTCGATTGCTACTGGTACGTTGCCGTTCCAGCACCAGATACCAGGCTTTGTCTGGTATCACCGCCGGGAGAAACGGGTTATAAATTACGGTATAAGTCCCCTGGCCGTAATCAAGCTGGGGGTGCGCAGGGTTGTCCAGGACCTGCTGTTTAACCTGAATCATAATCAGCTGAGCAAAAGGGTTAAAACCATATATGAAGTACTGGAGCAGGGCGGCTTTTCCACCGGGGCCGTCAACCCTTTTATTTTCAGGGCCGGCCGTGAACATAATACAAAAATTCCTCTATCACTTAAAATAGCCTCCGCTTTCAGGCTGGGAGGCACGGTCCGGGGGCCGGGAAAACTGTTTCTGGGGCGGATTATGCCCCCTCCCGGGCTGAAGGGGTTTTTACTCACACAAAGGCATTTTTTTCATAAATACGGGGTTAATGACGACTATTCCGGATCGGTGGCGGAATGGATTATCAGAAGCGGAGTTCAGCCGGACCTGCTTAGTGTATACCTGCCGGATACCGACGGTTACGCCCACCGCCGGGACCCTGCCCTTACCGAAGAGTCGCTTGCCAGGGTAGACCGGCAGCTGCAAAAAATTATGAACTGCTTCAGGGGTTGGGAGGATGCGCTTGATAAAAACATATTCGTTATCGCCGGTGACCACTCCCAGAGTCTTGTAAAAACATCAGGGGAGCATATTATCAATCTAGCCTCAATACTAAAGAAGTTTTCACTGCTCAAGCTTGGTGAATCTCCCGGCGGGGAGGATATGGCGGTATGCGTTAACGAGCGGATGTGCCATATTTATTTCCTTAATAATGACACTGTTCTGAGAGAGTGTGTTCTGGATACATTAGGCAGGGAGCCCGGAATCGACCAGATATCCTGGAAAGAAAACGGATGGTATAGGGTGATCCGGGGAGGAACCACCGGAGAGATATTTTTCAGGCCCGGGGGTGTTTATGTGGATGAATACGGGCAGGGCTGGGAAATCGAAGGGGAGCCTGTTGTTCTGGATGTGGAAATATCGGAAGACAGGGTTATTTACGGAGATTACCCGGACACCTTCAACCGCCTGATGGGTTTGCTGGATTGCGAGCATGCCGGGGATGTGGTGCTGACGGCAAAGCCGGGCTACGAATTTATGGATGATTATTCGCCCAGCCACCGGGGCGGCGGTAGTCACGGGGCGCTGCACAAGGAGGATTCACTGGTGCCCCTGGCTGTCAGCGACAGGAGCTATTCCCTGTCAAGCCCCAGGCTGCAGGATATTGCCGCTTTAATAAGCTCTTATTTCGGAGTAGTTAACGAATGAATTGGATGTACGGTCTAAAGCTATTCCCGGGGGCTTTGCGCCAGTCTCTCCACCAGTTCCTCTACGGGATCCACGAATAGCGTTTTCTGGTTTGTATAAATTACATAGCCGGGTTTTGCCCCGTTGGGCTTGCTGACGTATTTGCGCAGGGTATAGTCCACCGGTACCCTTCCGGAATTCCTGGCCTTACTGTAATATGCCGCCAGGGAGGCGGCTTCCCTAAGGGTGGTTTGATCCGGCTCCTTTTCGGATGACTTTATAATAACATGGGAGCCCGGTATGTCCTTGGTGTGCAGCCAGATGTCGTTTTCCCGGGCCAGTTTTATGGTCAGGTAGTCGTTTTGGCGGTTGTTTTTGCCCACCAGAATTGTTGTGCCGGAGGTTGAAACAAATGCAAGGGGGCGGGGAATTTCCCGCTCTTTGCTTTTTTTAACGCCGGGTTGAACATTAAGTTTTATATATCCCTGTCCTGCCAGCTCCTGCCTGATCTGAGCCGTTTCCTCCGGTGTTTCGGCCATGTTTATGGCGTTTTCCACCCCAGACAGATAGTTTGTTTCCTTTTCCGACATCTCGGCCTGGCGTCTGGCCGCCTCCAAAGTGCTTTTGGCCTTGTTATATTTTTTGTAGTGCAGTTGGGCGTTTTCAGAGGGTGTAAGCCGGGGGTCCAGGGAGATGTTTATCGCCGGGCAGTCCGGCTCATAATAGTTTTCCAGCTGTACATCCCGGTCACCCTTTTTCAGGCGATATATATTAGCTGTGATTAAATCGCCGGCTATCCTGTGGCGATCTCCCCCCTCGGCATCGCTGATGCTCTCCAACTGCAGGGAGAGTTTTTTCTCCAGGCGTGACATTTCCTTTCGGACGACACTTAAAAGGGATTGTTTCTCCCTCTCCACCATTTCTTCTTCCTGCTTGCGGTGAAAATATTCATCCACCAGGCGGTTCATATCGCCGTGAATCATTTTGTATCCGGTAAATCTGGTCAGTTCGAATGCTGCAAATTCAACGGGAGTGTTTTTGCCGCCCAGCACCAGGGAGGGCCGGAATTGTTTTGCGGAAACGTCTTCCATAATGTCTCTCAGGTTTAGCCAGATGCTGCGCAGCTCGTATTCCCCGCAAAGTTCAAGGGGCGTGTCCGGGGACATTCCGGAGCGGTAAATGATCTCACTGGCCATTAACGGTGATAGTCCTTCAAAATCCTTTTGAACTATATCGGCCACTTTTTTATTAAGCGGCCGGGAGAGCATTACCCGGTAAAATTCCTCCTCGTCAAGCTGCAGGGGGTTTTGCTTTTCCTGGGGGGGAGGGGCTATATAAGGACGGCCGGGTAGAACCTCCCGGTGGCGGCTGACCGCGTGGGTGTAGCGCCTGATTCCGTCTATGATGATATCCTGGCTGTCCAGCAGCAAAATGTTGCTGTGGCGTCCCATGATTTCACAGATAAGTCTTTTAGGTGCCATTCTCCCCAGTTCGTCCCGGGCTTCCACAGTTATTTCCAGCACCCTTTCCAGGGCATGCTGGCTAACGGAGGTAATTCGCCCCCCCTCCAGGTGTTTGCGCAAAACCATGCAAAAAATAGGCGGAGTGGCAGGGTTTTCCTTGCTCCAACCGGTGATGTGAACCCTGGCCAGTCCGGAACTGGCCGAGAGAAGAAGACGGTGCCTCCCCTGCCTCTGGTGGATGATGATGTTGATTTCTTCCCGGGCGGGCTGGTATATCTTTTCAATTCTGCCACCGATGATTATCTGTTCCAGTTCATTACTTACAGCCGCCAGCACCAGTCCGTCAAAGGGCATTTTAAGCTTCCCCCGTATTTCTTCTGTAAAACACTGCTAACAGTATAGCACCGGTCATCCGGGGGGTCAATTTAATGCGGGGTGTCTAATTATTACTTTTAATGTTTTCAGTAAATAGAAAAAATTTTAAATTATTTGCAGATGGAAGGAGGAAAAAAATAAAGGGTAGTGAATATATTAATGCATGATGGTATGACCACCAACTGTTCATTTAACCTGATAGGGATGCACTGAATGGGGGTGATGTCTTTATTTGGCTGTTTTATTAACTGCTATAATTTTTGTAAGGAGGTTAAGTAATGACCTGGACTCAAATTATTAATCCTTTTAACAACATTGGCCTTTCGGCGCTGGTAGCCGCCATCCCCATAATATTTCTTTTTATAGCCCTGGCGGGTTTACGTATGAAGGGACATTTAGCCGGTTTGATCACCGTTGTCATTGCTTTGTTGGTGGCGGTGGCGGCATTTCACATGCCGGTTAAATACGCATTGCTTTCCACCCTGTACGGAGCAATGTTCGGACTTTTTCCCATTGGCTGGATTGTTGTAACCGCGGTATTTTTGTACAATTTAACTGTAAAAACAGGACAGTTTGAAATAATTAAGGATTCCATTGCCTCCATAACAGATGACCGCAGGCTGCAGGCGCTGCTGATAGCCTTCTCATTCGGCGCCTTTCTTGAAGGGGCAGCCGGATTCGGCACTCCCGTGGCTATTACTGCGGCAATGCTGGTGGGCCTGGGTTTCAATCCGCTGTATGCTGCCGGGATATGCCTCATTGCCAACACTGCGCCGGTTGCCTGGGGAGCTATCGGCATTCCCATTATCACGGCTGGTGCGGTGACGGGGCTGGACGCCATGGCTATAAGCCAGATGACCGGGCGGCAGTTGCCGCTGCTTTCTGTATTTGTGCCTTTCTGGCTAATTGTTATCATGTCGGGCTGGAAGGGTGCCAAGGAAGTAATGCCCGCCATTCTTGTCAGCGGCGTTTCCTTTGCAGGTATGCAGTGGTTTTCCTCCAACTATTTGAGCCCCATGCTTCCGGACATAATGTCTTCCCTGGCTTCTATCATCTGCCTGGTGCTTTTCCTGCGGGTTTGGAAACCTAAAAATACCTGGCGTTTTGCCGAAGAGCCCGCCGCCACGCTGGAGATTAAAAGGCACAGCCCCGGTATCGTGCTAAAAGCCTGGTCTCCCTTTATTATTCTTACAATACTGATTGGCGACTGGGGGCTAAAGCCCGTTAAGGCACTTCTGGATATTGTAACCATAAAGCTGCCTATCGTAGGACTGGATAAAATGATTATCATCGGCGGAAAGCCTCTGGCGGTGGTATACGCCTTCAACTGGCTGTCGGCGGCCGGAACGGCGATACTTCTAACAGCCGTGGTCACCGCTTTTGTTCTTCGTATCGGACCCTCCAGGTTCTTTGCCATATTTGGCGAAACCATTGTAAACCTGCGCTTCGCTTTGCTTACCATTGCCTGTGTGCTGGGTTTTGCCTACGTGGCCAACTGGTCGGGTATGACTCCTACCCTGGGTAAGGCGTTTACCGTCACCGGGGTCATATTCCCCTTTATGGCGGCTTTCCTGGGCTGGCTGGGAGTGTTTATTACCGGCAGCGACACCTCGTCCAATGCTTTATTCGGCAATCTACAGAAAGTAACTGCGGAATCCATGGGCATCAATCCGGTGCTTACCGTGGCAACCAACTCCGCAGGGGGTGTTGCCGGTAAAATGATCTCCCCCCAAAGTATAGCAGTGGGCTGCGCCTCAACCGGCCTTTTGGGGCGTGAGGGGGATCTGTTCAGGTTTACCCTGCCTCATAGTATTTTCTTCACTGTGTTGGTGGGCATCATTACCATGGTACAGGCCTATGTATTTCCATGGATGATACCCCATGCCACCAAGGCGGCAGCTGCAGCCAAAGCCGCTTCCGGCGGAGGTGCAACCATACTTGCCATTACCTCTATGGTGGTTCTGATTCTGGGCGTTATATCATACAAACAGGGCACTAATGGATCCGGTGTAACGGAACCCGCCGGTACAAAGAGAGCGTAGGTGTGCAATAACCGGAAGTTGGAAAACCTGCCGGAGGCAGGGATAAGTTGGCGGCGGCCTTTTCACAAAGGGTTTAAAATGTGGCGGCCGCCGCTTTCTGCAAAGATTTAATGAAGACTTTAAGGCGCTCATGAGCCGTAAAGGCGGCCTTGGGATAGAATTGTTGTTGAAAAGCGGGGTGATACATCCTTGGGACAGGACAAAAATGTTGTTTCTGCTGAACGTGACATATTTGATAGCTTATACGGGGAATTCAAACAAAAGGCGGAAGCAATTTCCGCCAGGGTGTACAGGGTTGGAGGATGTACGGAAGCTGCCGGGGAAATTGCGCGTATTGTAAAGGATTTGAAAATTAAAAAGATAGCTGTGGCATTATCGCCTTTGATTAAAGAATTGAATTTAGAAAATAATCTTTCCGGTACCGGAGTGGAAATATATTCGAAAAATTTACGCCACGCGGCTGCAGAGGCTGACATGGGGATTTCCAGCGTAGATATGGCCATTGCCGATACCGGTACGCTGGCCCATGACGCCACCGCCATGGAAGGAAGACTGGTTTCCATGCTCCCGCCGGTGCATGTGGCGCTGGCCCGTTCGGACAGCCTGGTCCCCGACATAAGGGAAGCTCTGGGGCGTTACAGGGACACAAACTCCATCCCGTCATATTTGACTTTTATTTCGGGACCCAGCCGGACCGCTGACATTGAACGGGTGTTGACCATTGGGGTGCACGGACCCGGGGAACTACACATAATTTTTATTGACTTCCCGGGAGGTGACGCCCTGTGAGTGAAAACAATTTTAAGTCGGATATTCATAAGGCGCTTGCAAATGAAAATTTAAGAGGCGCATTGGGCAGGTTCGGCGATGCCTATGTTCAATCCAGGGAATTGGCCTACAGCAATAAAGATTTTAATTCATTACGGGAAGAGATTTCCGCCATCAAAAGTAACGGGGCGGAGCACATGGAAGAACTGGCCGCCCGGTTTACCGAAGAAGCGGTAAAAAGGGGGGCCAAAGTTTATCGAGCCGACACTGCCGAAGAGGCCAGGGAGTATATTGTGAGACTTGCGCAGGAGCGCGGGGTTAAAACAATTGTCAAATCGAAATCCATGGCCAGTGAAGAAATGCATCTCAACAAATACCTGGCTCAGCACGGCATCGACGTTGCGGAAACGGACCTTGGCGAATGGATTATCCAGCTTTCCGGCCAGAGGCCTTCCCACATGGTTATGCCGGCAATACACATGACCAGGGGAGAGGTGGCGGATGTTTTTTCCCGGGAAACAGGTGCTGATCTGCCGCCAGATATTCCCCGGCTGGTTAAGGTGGCCAGGGAAAAGCTGCGGGAGAAGTTCCTTAAAGCCGATATGGGCATTTCCGGCGCCAACATAGCAGTGGCCGAAACAGGCACCCTGGTGATGGTAACCAATGAAGGCAACGGCCGTCTCACCACCACCTTGCCTCCCCTGCATGTGGTGATAGTTGGGTTGGAAAAGTTTGTGGCTGATTTTTCCGGGGTTGCCCCGATACTTGAAGCCCTTCCCCGAAGCGCCACCGGTCAGCGGATTACCAGTTACGTAACCATGCTTACCGGGCCTGCCGGGGCGATGGACCGCCAAGGCAATATTGTTGAAAAAGAAATGCACATAGTTATTCTGGACAACGGCCGCACTGAAATGCAGCGCGACCCCGTATTTATTAACGCCCTGCAATGTATCCGCTGCGCCTCCTGTCTTAATGTTTGTCCGGTATTCCAGTTGATCGGCGGACATGTATTCGGTAATGTGTATACCGGCGGCATAGGTACGATATTAACGGCTTTTCTGGACGGCATGGATGATTCGAAGGACATCCAGAGCCTTTGTCTGGGGTGCAACAGGTGCAAAGAGGTATGTCCGGGAAAGGTGGACATTCCCCGGCTGATTACCGAACTGCGCAAACGCCTGGCACAGAAGGAGGGACTGCCTTTCTCCCAACGCCTGGTATTGGAAAAGATACTGCCTAACCGCAAATTGTTTCACGGTTTACTGAAGGCTGCGTCGACGGCACAGAAGCCTTTTACCGGGGAGGATGGCGCCATCAGGCACCTGCCCTTTTTCCTGGCCGGCGCTGCCGGGGGTAAGAAACTTCCCGCTCTTGCAGATACTCCATTGCGGGACCGCATTAACCACAGGGGAATATTAAATAAAAAAAGGCAGGAACGCCCTGTAATCGGACTTTTTTGCGGTTGTCTGGTGGATTTTGTTTATCCGAAAATCGGCGAAGCTATGTTAAAGGTTCTGGAACGTATGGGGTATGAAGTGGTCTTTCCCGAAGAACAGACCTGCTGTGGCTATCCGGCCCGTCAAATGGGTGTTCCGGAGGTAATGGCCAGAGTCGCCCGGCAAAACATTGACGCTTTTATGGCTTTGCAGCCGGATTATATATTGACTCCATGTCCCACATGCACTTATTCCCTGGGGAAAATATATCCTGAGCTATTGCAGGGCGATGACCAATACGCTTCCCGGGCAAAGATAATGGCGGCGGTATCCATGGATTTTTCGGCATTTATGTATGATAAGGCAGAGGATTTTATCGCCATTGCCAAACCCCAAAGCGGTAAAATCACCTACCATGATTCCTGCCATCTGAAAAGAAGTCTGGGAATTTTTAAAGAGCCTAGGGAGCTTATTAAAATCACCGGGGCAGAAC
>CBEULQ010000053.1:0-9874 GCA_965543975.1 uncultured Desulfocucumis sp.
CTTACAAAGTTTGCAACAGTCGGAAAGTAAGCTGGGAATAGGTTTTCGCAGTACGGATAAACGGTTGAAACGATATTTCGGAGAACATTATGGGTTGAAAATCGCAAAATCAGACTTTAGTGGAAGTACCGTTACCATCTCTATTCCCACCAAACCCAATACGAGGTGATAGTGATGAGCGTAGTTTTAATCGTGGAAGATGAATTACTCGAATTGGAATTTCTCGAATCCATTGTGGCCGAAGATCTTCTCCCTAAAGATAAAATAATTACTTGTGGAAGTGGAATTCAGGCTGTCAACCTGGCAAAACAATATCGACCGGACATCATAGTGATGGATATCCATATCCCTGAAATGGATGGTTTACAGGCCCTTCAGGAGATAAAGAAATTCCTTCCCCATGCATGTGTTATGATTCTATCGGCCTGTTCAGACTTTTCCTATGCGCAAACAGCAATTCGCCTCCGCGTTCAGGAATACTTGCTTAAACCCATCAAACCGTCCGTTTTCAAACAGGTATTCCGTGATCTGTTGACTACTGTAACTACGTGCCAGGTACATGCCGACGAAGAAATTGACGAAGAAATTAGGGAACCAAAAACCAACCATATATATTTTATTGAAAAATCAATTAAATATATTCACGATAACTTTAAACAAAAATTACCCCTTCAATTGGTCTCGTCTTATGTATTTTTGAACCCCCAATATTTCAGCCGCATCTTTAAAAAAGAAGTAGGGGTTACCTATATAGATTATGTAAATAAATTGAAGATTGTGTATGCCTGTAAATTATTGGAGACAACCAGCTATCCCGCCTATCGCATTTCCAGTGAATGTGGTTTTACTGATCCCTCCTATTTTAATCGTGTCTTCGTACAGCAAATGAATATGACCCCTAAAGCATACAGAAGAAAACATCTGTGTGACAGCGCGGATAATGGCTGAGTCCCAGGTAAGCGGGGGTTATGACAAGTTCCTGGCAAACAGGGCGGCTCCCAGGGCGGCGGTGATTACCGGGTCATTGGGTATCATTAAATCGCAGCCCAGTTGCTTTGCCAGGGCTGCGGCTACTCCGCTGTTGCTGGCCACTCCCCCGGTGAATATTATTTCCGGTTCCAATCCGGTGCGTGACGACATGGAGGCCACCCGGGCCGCCACGGAATTGCACACACCGGCCAGAATATCCGCCTTGGGCGCCCCCGCCGATACGTGGGAGATAACTTCCGATTCGGCAAATACGGTGCAGAATGAGGATATGTCACACTGATTTTTGGCCTGTAGGGAAAGGGGTCCTATTTCCTCCAGGGGCACCTCCAGCGCCCCGGCCATCACTTCCAAAAAGCGCCCGGTGCCTGCGGCGCATTTGTCATTCATGGCGAAATCAACCACCTTGCCACCGGGTAAAAGCCTTATAACCTTGCTGTCCTGGCCTCCTATATCGATCACGGTTCTTGCCCCGGGAAAAAGATGGGCAATGCCCCGGGCCTGGCAGGTTATTTCCGACATTTCCCTGTCCGCTGGATAGGTGACCCTGCCGTACCCGGTGGCCACGGTTACGGATATTTCCTCCCTGGTCAGTCCCTTTTCCTCCAGCATAACGGCAGTTAGCCGGTCTGCCACAGCCTTGCCGCCGTAGCCGGAGCGTCCGGTGGCCCGGGCCGCGATTTCCCCTGCTTCATTTAGCAGCACCACCTTGGTGGTCAGCGAACCTATATCGGATAGGTGACCCTGCCGTACCCGGTGGCCACGGTTACGGATATTTCCTCCCTGGTCAGTCCCTTTTCCTCCAGCATAACGGCAGTTAGCCGGTCTGCCACAGCCTTGCCGCCGTAGCCGGAGCGTCCGGTGGCCCGGGCCGCGATTTCCCCTGCTTCATTTAGCAGCACCACCTTGGTGGTCAGCGAACCTATATCGACACCCAGAAAATATTTTCCCATTTTAAATTCCTCCTTAGGCGCCAAGCGCCTCAAGATAGGCCTGAACCCTGTTGCGGATGGGCTCCTCGGCATACGCCCGGGGATCTGCCATATCCGCTTCCACCACCAGACCGGGTACGCCGGTTTCCTTCATAACCTTTTTCCTGATGATCTCCTGTACCAGGGAGTAGGGTTTGCAGGAGCGGTTGGAGTGCATTACGAAACCGTCGGCGTCATAGTCCCGGATAAACTGTATCAACTGGCGGGCCCGGAAATCCGGGGAGCGGTTCAGAAACACCTCTGTGTATGTATCGGCCAGACTTTCCAGGGGGTCCCCGCCGGCAAGCTCCATCGCCCAGCCTCCGGTATAAGTATCGGTGACAAAGCAGGCTCCCCGTTCCGAAAACATTTTAAAAAAGCCGAAAAGCTTTGACCAAATGGCTATATTGTCCCACACCAGCCGTATTTTTTCATTTTCCAGCGCGCCTTTGCCATCACGAACCCTTTGGCTGACTTCCTGTTTCAGTTTGCGGTAGTAATCAACCCCCTGTTGAGTACCCCTCAAAACCACTATGGGGGCCATATGTATAAACAGGTCCGGACTGTTTAGCGGCGACGGTTTTACCCGGCAGCTTTCTCTTATTTCCCGCCAAAGGATGGTGACCTCACCGCTTAAGCCCATAATCCGCTGGAGTTCTTTTTCATCAAAGCGGCGGCCGGTGATCTTCTCCAGGGACGAAGCCATGTCCTTAAACTGTTCTACTACGTATTCCCTGGCATGGGGTGTTATTTCCCCCGGCAGATAGGGGGTGTCCAGCACCAATAGGGGCACCCGAAAATGACGGGCCAGGGCCTCATACCACTTTAAAACCGTTCCGCAGATGTTATTACAGGCCACCAGCAGATTCGGCCTGGGCAGGCCCTTCATGGGGGCGATTTCCGTCCGTGTCAGCGAGCCGATGCTGGAGGTGGCGTAAGAACATAAATCCTGGGAGTATCCTGTGGATTCTGCTGCCTGGCAGAGTTCGGCCGTGACCTTGTTGGTGCTGCATATGGCTCCGTACTGTTCCGGATATACCGGGTGAATTTTAAAGGCTCTCAGCAGTTCCACCGGTGCGCCGCTGGTGACCCAGGCCAGGGGCCGGCCCAGCGGTTTCCCCCAGTACCGGTGAAAGCGGGTAAGGGTGTAATACCTGGTCATTGTTTTCTTTAAATCCCTGGTGCTATCCAGCGGACGGTAACTGCGCTTTTGGGGCATACTTATGGGCCGAGGAATGTCCCCAACTTATGTAAGGGGACACACCTCTCTTTAGAGCCCAGCTCCGGGGACAGAGGAATACCCCCAACTTAAACATTCGGTTTTACCCCAGGCTTTCAATAAAAGCCTGCAACCTGGTCCTCTCCTGCCCTCCGGCGTCTGCTCCCTCCAGTTCCAGCACCAGCGAGCGGATGCCCAAGGAGGACAGGCCGGCCGCCAGGGGTACGGCATCCCAGGCATGGGGATCGCAATATTTCCGGATTATTATCACTGCACCCCGGGCCTGTCTTTCCCGGGCCAGTTTGGTCAGGTAGCCGGTGCGTTCCTCAAGTTCCCTGTGGCGGCAGGGGCAGGGGGGCATTTCCGTATAGCGCCGCACAATCATGTCCAGTGGATCTTCCGGTGTCATTTCTACGGGACTGGCATAATGGCGGTAACCGGTGCAGGTGTCGTCCGCCACCACACGTCCGCCCAGTTCTTCGATCATCCGGAAAAGGCTGTCGTTTTCCAGCACCGCCCCGCTGACCAACAGCCCTTGCCTGTCCTTGGATTCCTTCGCCATTTCGTTAATAACGGGAAGGGCTGCCTGTAACGTTTCAACATAGTTTTCTTTTGGCATTAGCTGACCGGCCCGCAATACAGCCGAAACCAGCGGCGAGGGAAGCAGGGGGCGCAGCCGGTCCAACTCCGAGGCCAGCAGGCGGGCCCGGCCGCATAGATTCACCGCCTGGCGCAGGTCGTCAGTACCGGGGGTTTTTCCCGATATTTCTTCCAATCTGTTTAAACAGTCAATCATTTCTTTTTTATAGTAGCCGGAAGCTCCCTTTCCGTTCAGCATAACCGGCGGGACCAATGTTACTGTTTTGTCCCGGCCAAAGGTTTCTTCCCAGATGCCTCCAAGACACTGCATGGTATCACAGGTATGAGCAAAACCTGCACCGGCAAGGTCTTTGAGCGATCCTCCGGTGGCTGCGGCCAATACGCTCCGGGCCAGAGAACAGCAGTAAACGGGCAGTTCAGCGGAGGTGGCGTTACCGGGACCCGGCAGCAGCCTCAATGGTTCAAGGCCTGCAGCCAGCACCGCTTCCTCCGGCCAGTAACTGCAGAAATAGCCGAAAAACTTTTTGTCCGGATATCGTTCTGTTCGCCTGGTTCCCCTGAGGGAGGACTCCTCCAGCAGCAGTTCCAGTTTCTCATTTTCGGTGGAATTGGTTGTACCAGTCATAATAAAACCTCCATATCAGTCTGATTGTCCGGAGTGTTGTTATTGAGCTTGCCATAGCTGAAACTCCTTACAATGAAAAAAATAATATTTTCAAAAATTCAGAAAACTTGGAATGCAAAATGCTTCACCTGCTAATCAGTTATTTTAACTGTGAGGGACTGTTGGATTCTGGCAAGCTAAACCGCCTGGCAGAATGCTGAAACCCCCTTTTAGATGTTTCTCCATTTCCTTGCAGGCGGCTTCCCCGTCCCCTACCATAATGGCTGCGGCTATGCTGCGGTGACCATTGGCGCACTTATGCCTTCGCTCGGGATAAATGTGCAGCGCTCCGGCATATTTTTTCATAATAATCCACATGGTGGAGACCACGGAAAAGAGAACGGGGCTTTTGCCCATTTGCCCCACCAGCAGGTGAAACTCCTGGTCTATATCCGTAAAACCAGCTGCATCTTCCAGCCGGCTCTCCATTTTGGCCATCAGTTCTTTCAAATTTTCCAGTTCATTCAGGGTAGCCCTGCGGGCGGCCAATTTGGCCAGGTTTGATTCTATAATAACAACTGCCTCGCAGGCGCCCTGCAGTGAATCGTTGTCGAGTCCGTCCTCCGCCAGAAACCGGAATACCACCGCCTCCAGACTTGAATCCCTGGCGGGGTCCCGGACAAATACCCCCTCACCGGCCCTCTTCTCTACCACACGCATAAACTCCAGCACCCTTAGCGCCTCTCTTAGAGATCCCCGGTTTACACCAAGTTGAATTGCCAATTCCCGCTCGCCGGGCAACTGCTGCCCGGGGAGAAATTGTCCCTCATTGATTTTTTTCATTACCTGACCAGCTATTTCTTCATAGAGGTTTTTCTTTTTAACATGCTCAAACATCTATTAAATCTCCCTGTCGGTATGTTGGTTGGCTGGTTGACTGGTTCGACCAGATATGTCTGAATATTATCACAAGCTTCCTTAACTGTCAAAATATTTTCATCGGCGGGACAGGCTTTCTTTGGCTTCATAAATATGTTTCCCGGGGCATAGAATTTAGGGAAAAACAGGAAGGGGGGCTTTTTGTTGTACAGGCTCCGCTATTACATGTACAGGAACCGCTTTGCCTTGCGCCGTTTGTACAACTGGCTTGTCTTCGGGTTGATTATCTTTGCCCTCCTGATAGGTTTGTCTTACCAGCCTGTTCGCCAGGGCTTATACAATTCGGTCAGGGTAGTAACGGAAACCGGAGCCGATCTGGCTTTCCGCTGCAGTGAAAGGGACCTTCGGGGGCTTTTAAGGGCTGCTATTCCGTCTCTGGCCTGGTCCGGCAGCAAGGAGGACATACCGGAGCTGGTCACACCGGGTTCCCTTCTTTCTGCTCTGCTGGCCCCTTTCAGGGTGAAGACTGGTACGCCTCTGGAACTTTTGCAGTGGGAAATATCAATGTTGCAGGACTACAATCACGAGATTCCGGCGGCGAAGGTTGAAATGCCGACCGAAATCAAGGAAGATCTGCCTTCCCGGCCGCTGCTGACGGAGGAAGCATTGATCGGGATTTACCATACACATACGGGTGAAACCTATGCCCTGACGGACGGCACCGAAAGGATAAGCGGCAAAGGCGGGGTTGTTGCCGTGGGTGAAGCGTTAAAGAAGGAGTTGGAGGAAAAACACGGCATCAGGGTGGCACATTCCACCAGGATTAATGACGCCAAGTACAATGCCGCCTATGCAGAATCGGAAAAGGATGCCCGCTCGCTGTTGACTGAAAATCCCGACATACAAATACTGTTGGATATACACCGGGATGCGGGTAAATCCCGTCAGAACAGCCTGGTAAAAATAAACGGGCAGGAGTGCGGGCCCATAATGCTGGTGGTGGGCTCCGGGGCAAGGGCGCCTTTCCCCACCTGGAAGCAGAACTATGATTTTGCCAGGGAACTGGCGGGGATAATGGATAAAGAATATCCGGGGCTTTGCTGCGGCGTGAAGGTTAAGGAGGGGCGTTACAACCAGTTTTTACACCCCCGGGCAGTGCTGGTGGAGGTGGGCAGTGTAAGCAACTCCACCGAAGAAGCGGCTAACAGTGTTCGCCTGCTGGCCGGGGTGCTGGCTGAAAAATTAAACGAAATATCTCCTGATATGATAAAACCGGCAGCAGATAAAGAACTTGAGGCGGGGGATGAAACCGGGGGACGGGTAGAGGATATAGAGTCTGATGAAGCTGCTCCTGAAACTGAAATAGATAACGGTTAGGTATAAAATTAACCTCCGGGGATAATATTGGTAATAATTACGGAGGGTTAAAAACGTGTACCATAATAAATCAATCATACCAATTATTCTGGGTTTTTTTATGGGGTTTGTGTTTTTTGGGGTGCAGGTATCACTTGACGCCGTGAATAATGCGGTGGCGCCTGAAAGACCGTACAAATTGTGTTACATAAACGCAGCGGGACCGGGCAAATTGGAAATTGTATTGCTTGGAAAGCCGGTTCATTTAACCCTGCCGGTGCCTGAAGGGAAGATGTATGAACATGCGCATGCAAACTTCAGCCGGGTGGAAGAAAAGTGCAGTAAAATAAAAGAAAAGGGATTAAAGAAATTGAGTTCTGTGGTGGATGACTTTCAGGTTGAATGGGACAGGCTGTTCATTATGGCAGAGGAATATCGCAATCGAAAATTAATATATGACGAACGGGAATAAGTTAAGGGCCTCACCCTTAGCGAACAGGATCCTGTTAAAGCAGGATTATTTTTTTGCCCCTGATGCTACTTGTTGATAATAGAAATCAATTAATGTTATAATATCTCGTTAGTGAAAAACGGCTTATTTTAGGAGGCTGGAGGCTGTTTTGGTCAATAAGCAGGAACATATACGCAACTTTTGCATAATCGCCCATATAGACCACGGCAAGTCCACCCTGGCGGACAGAATCCTGGAATTCACCGGGGCTTTAAGCCAGCGGGAAATGACCGAACAGGTGCTTGATAAAATGGACCTGGAGAGGGAACGGGGCATTACCATAAAAATGCAGGCCGTGAGATTGAATTACCGGGCCAGGGACGGTAAGGAATACCAGCTGAACCTCATGGACACCCCGGGGCACGTGGATTTTACCTATGAAGCTTCCCGTAGCCTGGCGGCATGCGAGGGTGCTTTGCTGGTGGTGGATGCCGCCCAGGGTATAGAGGCCCAGACCCTTGCCAATGTTTATATGGCCATTGAGAACAACCTGGAAATAATACCGGTGATAAACAAAATAGACCTGCCCAGTGCAGAACCGGAGAGGGTCAAAAAGGAAATAGAGGATGTTATCGGGCTTGACGCCACCGATGCAGTGCTGGTTTCGGCCAAAATGGGCACAGGGGTGGAAGAGGTGCTGGAGCAGATAGTCAATAAAATCCCGCCCCCGTCGGGAGACCAGGAGGCCCCCCTGCAGGCTCTGATATTTGACTCCCATTACGATTCCTACAAGGGGGTCATTGCCTATGTGCGGGTAATCAACGGCAGGCTGGGAAAAGGCATGCGCATCAGGATGATGGCAACGGACAGGGAATTTGAGATTAACGAGGTGGGAGTTTTCCGCCCGTCCATGGCCGCGGTGGACGGCCTGAATGTCGGCGAGGTGGGATTCCTGGCGGCCAGTATTAAAAACGTGAAGGATTGCCGGGTGGGGGATACCGTAACTGATGCGGACAACCCCTCCTCCGAGCCCCTGCCGGGCTACCGTAAGGTTACCCCAATGGTTTATTGCGGCCTTTACCCCATTGATAACGTGGAATACGATGATCTCAGGGATGCCCTGGAAAAACTGAAACTTAACGACGCCTCCCTGGTATACGAGCCGGAAACCTCAGAGGCTTTGGGCTTTGGATTCCGCTGCGGCTTCCTGGGACTTTTACACATGGAAATAATCCAGGAAAGGCTGGAAAGGGAATATAGACTTGATCTCATTACCACCGCTCCCAGTGTGGTGTACCGCATAACCACCACCGCAAGAGAAACTTTGGAGATTGACAACCCCACAAAAATGCCTCCCCAGGGTAAAATCGACATAATGGAGGAGCCCTTTGTCAACGCCACCATCATGGTGCCCAAGGATTTTGTGGGGACTGTAATGGAACTTTCCCAGGAGCGCCGGGGAATATTTAAAAATATGGAGTATATGGGTGAAAACAGGGTCATGCTGACCTATGAGCTTCCCCTGAGTGAAATAATATTCGACTTTTTTGATCAATTGAAGTCCCGTACCAGGGGGTACGCTTCCCTGGATTATGAACTGGTAGGCTACCGCGAGAGCAAACTGGTGAAGCTTGATATTATGATCAACGGTGATCCCCTGGACGCCTTAACCTGCATTGCCCACCAGGATAAGGCCTATTACCGGGGCCGCCAGCTGGTGGAAAAACTGAGGAGTCTTATACCCCGCCAGCTGTTCGATGTACCGGTGCAGGCGGCCATCGGCAACAAAATCATTGCCCGGGAAACCATAAAGGCCCGGCGCAAGGACGTTTTAGCCAAATGTTACGGCGGTGATATCACCAGGAAGCGCAAGCTTTTAGAGAAACAAAAAGAGGGCAAAAAACGCATGAAACAGGTGGGCAGCGTGGAAATTCCCCAGGAGGCATTCATGGCCGTGCTCAGCATTGACGATAATAAGTAAAGAGGTGGTAACATGAGCTGTTACCTGCGTCACCTGGGCCCTGTGCTCGACCGGGCCGGAATTGATTACGCGTTTAAGTAGCCTTATCAAAAAGGCTGCTTTTTTTTGTACTCAAAAGGATGATATGATTATTGGGGCTTTGATAAAATATAGTAGTAAGTTTGCCTGGGGGATGTGATACAAAAATGCGCGTTTTACTGGCCGAGGACGATGCTATTACCCGCATGGACAT
Source organism: uncultured Desulfocucumis sp. (assembly GCA_965543975.1). GTDB lineage: Bacteria > Bacillota > Desulfotomaculia > Desulfotomaculales > Desulfocucumaceae > Desulfocucumis. The sequence goes on from CBEULQ010000053.1 coordinate 9,281, forward strand.
AAAGCAAATGCTTCGAGATATTGGCGTTAAAGATGTTGGGGAGTGCAATCGAGGAGATCATGCAGTAAAAATGGCCATGGAGAAAAGATGGGATTTAATAATAATGGATATAAACATGCCTGTGATGGACGGGCTGACTGCAGCAGGGTTAATAAGCAAAAAAATGCGTGCCCCGGTTATATTGCTAACTGCTCACAGCGATGAGGATACAGTGACAGAGGCGGAAAAAAGCGGCGCTCTGGCTTTTCTTGTCAAACCAGTTGAACCCAACCGTCTTATGGCTGCGGCGAAGGTGGCCATGGCCAGATTTGAGGAATTTAAAAAAATCCGTTCCGACGTGATTTTATTGAGAAACAAAAAAACGGATATAGAAATTGTAGACCGCGCAAAGAGTTACATGCAGCAGCAGTGGGGGATACCCGAAGAAGAAGCGTACAGTTTTATCCGTGGGCAAAGTATGAAAAAACAACAAAAAATGTCGACAATAGCCGAAGAGGTTATTTCAGGGCGACTTAAACCGGTTGTCAAGGAAATTGAATAATATAAGTGAGCCTTGGGTTCGGAAGGGGTTATTCCCCTACCGAACCCTTAGAG
>CBEULQ010000054.1:0-9813 GCA_965543975.1 uncultured Desulfocucumis sp.
ATTAGTTGGATGATTAAACTAAAAGTGCAGGGACGGATCAATTTAGTAAAGGAGTTATCAAAAAATTTTTCAGTGTTTTAGGTAATAATTTTATTTCCAGTTCAGCATTTGATCTATTTTAGAAGGTCGGCACTGATAATATGGACCGGCTAAATATCAAATGAAGGCTGGTTGGTCAGTATGGTTCTCATTCACTTTCGAGGAGTGATATATATGAAAAAATGTATCCGATCGGTACTGATGACAGCTTTTATTGCGGCGGCCCTAATGTTTGGGACAGAGATTGCTTCAGCGGGTTTGCTGTCGGTCAATTTAAGCCCGGTACAGAACACATTAAATACGGAACAGCACACGATCAACCAGCAATTGGAAAAACTGATTTGCGCTCCTTCAAACCTTACAGCCACGTCCATTGTACCAGGCAAGGTTACTTTAACCTGGAAAGACAATTCGAATAATGAAACAGGTTTTATGATCGAGCGCAAGTTTGAAGGCGGCACTTTCTTAGTGGTTACCTCTGCAGCCGCTAACGCAACTTCCTGCGAGCAAAGCCAGTTAAGCAATAATCCCGTTTACCCGGGAGAAAAATATTATTACCGGGTTAAAGCTATTAATGACAGCGGCGTATCGGGCTACTCCAATGAAGCTTTTGTCACTGTAAAAAGAAATACTCCTCCCGCACCACCCACTATGTTGAAGGCTGAAATAATGGTTTCTGTCGGAAATCACCCCGTCAAGCTTACCTGGACGGATAACTCCGACGATGAAATGAAGTTCGTGGTACAAAGGCAGAAGGAAGACGGCAGTTTTGAGTTCGTCAAGGAGTTGCCGCCTGATACCACGGAGTGCAGGGATACAACTACCCTGCAGAAAGACGTGAAATATACTTATCGTATCCAGGTGTTCAATTCATCGGGATCGGCCTATTCCACCAATTACGACAGTGTGGTGTATCCTTCTGGTGCTCCCAGCACACCTCAATATTTTACGGCCATCGCCCAAGGCCCGACCAGTATCAGACTCAGCTGGACAGATACCTCCGACAATGAAGAAGGGTTCTGGATCGGCAGGAAAAAGACCGGTAGCGGTAGCGGGTATCCCCATCATACCAATCCTGATTTTAACCTGGAACCAAACGTAACGGAAGTTTTGGACACAGGGCTGGAACCGGATACGGAATACAGTTACATCATCGCCGCCCATAATGCCTTGTATAACAGTTTTGTTGCCGAGACAAAGACCATCACGGGGCCGAGAGCGCCCATCCTGACGGCTAATGCTGTTTCCAGCGGGGAGATCGAACTGACCTGGGTAGATCAGTCCAGTAATTTGGATACTTATGAGATCGAGCGCAGGATAGAAGGCGGAAGTTATGCTAAGCTGGTAACTTTGACTCATCCGGCTGCACTGGCATACTCCGACAAGTCCGTTTCTCTCGGAACGAAGTATTATTACCGGATAAAGGCCTGGAGGGTTTGGTATCCTTCCGATTTTTCCCAGGAAACCAGTGCCACCACTCCGCAGCAATCTTATCAGCAGGGACAGTTTAGCGTTGTTCCTCAGGTAACCTTGAATACAAATGGAGAGACCGGCCAGATCATCAGCATAATTCCGGGTAATACCCGGCAATCCCCGCAGTCTGATTCCGGCGTTTCCATTATTGGAAAATCCGCCGGAAAGAAGGTAATAAGTCTAAACATTGGCCAGACCGCCTACCGGGTCAATGACGAGATTCACCAGATGGATACGGCTCCAGTAACCCGGGAAGGACGGACCATGCTGCCGGTGAGGTGCGTGGCGGAGTCCCTGGGGGCTAATGTGGCGTGGGATGAGGCTTCAAAAAAGGTTACTGTGGCCCTTGGAGATAAGGTCATAGAGCTTCGGATCGAAAAAAATAAGGCCATGGTTAACGGCCGGGAGGTAATGATTGACCCCGACAATCCCTTGGTAATGCCATATACGGTCCCACCCGGCAGGACCATGCTTCCGGTGAGGTTTATCTCGGAAAACCTGGGCTGCCAGGTGGAGTGGGACCCCGCCACACAGGAGGCCCGGCTAATCTATTAAATAGGATTTAAATTATTACTGATTTATTATCTTCCGGAAGCTGTCCCCGCTGTCAGGCAGAGTGCCAATAGCTGGCTGCGTCTTTTGATTCCCAGCTTGGTGAATACGTTTTGCAGGTGCATCTTGACCGTATTTACTGAGATGTCCAGCGTGGCGGCGATTTCCTGGTTTGCCGCCCCGGATAAAACCAGTTTAACTATGTCACGTTCGCGGGTGGTGAGGGGGGCAAAAGGAGATGCTGGAGTTATGCAGGCCTGCTGCGTCTGAGGCAACCACAGCTTGTGGAGAGAGGGTTTCAGGGCGTGGTGCCAGCGCAGCCGGTTCAGCAGGTGCGGGTAGATGAGTCGCAGCTGGCAGACATCTTCCCGGCTGAAGTCGCCGGTGTTTTTTTGGCGGTGAAAGCACATCCCACCGAAGACCGTTTGTCCTTCCTTTAAGTCGAATCCCAACAAGTAATGGGTGCTATAAGTCCGGAGGAAGTCGTTATAATATTCGCTTTGTTTTATCCATGTTTCATAAGCGAGCAGATCCGTACTGCGGGCAATCAACCTGCCACTTGTTTTGTAGGTCTGGTGGATTTCGTCTATTTGAAAGTAATACCGCCAGTAGGGCTCAAGTGATTCACGCGGGGTATCCAGTATAACCAGATTCCCTTGAAGAAGTCCTGTCAACGGGTCGTTTAAATAAAAGTTTCCATGATCGAACCAGATCAGTTCACGAAGCATCTCCAAGGTTACCCGGCGCACTTCGTCGATATCCGCTATGGCACCAATGGCCGACACAAGGTCCAGTATTTTTCTTTCCAGCATGGCATCCCTCCGGGTGAATGATAATTTTGCCAGCTAGCCAAATAATAACACAATAATGGAATAAAAAGTATAAAAATCATTTTTCTAATATTTTTGGATGTATGAGGCAGTTGTAGTTTCCTATAGAATGAAATGTATGACAAATATTAGAAACCACAATAAAGGGAAGGTGAGTGAATTGAAAATTCAGCGAACAGGGAAAAAAGCAGTTTTTCTTCTGACCATTGTTTTGCTGTTGGTCACCCTGAGTACCCTTCCGGCGGCGGCAATAAACCCTCAGCCCGAGCCGCCGGGGAAGCCTGGAGAGATTCAGGTTCTTATCGACGGGTCACCCCAAACCGTGGATTTGGATCCTTTACAGGAACAAGGCCGGCAGGCCGGCGCCGGTGGGGTTAAACCCCTGGTTCAACAGCCTGGTGATTCCCTGAGCACACTGCCCCAAACGCAAACCGGGATTGTTGCCGACCTGTCCCACAGGACCGGGACTTTCCGGTTCCGGCCCATCAGCACCACAACCCTGGCAGTCTCCAACCTCCCCGGACAGCCCCAGGGAGGGGGACATCAATACGTCGCGGGTGACGGGGTCTTCATTGACTGGAACTTGTCAGATCGCAAATGGTGGTTCAAATGGAGCAGCCTTTCTGAACAGGGTGTGAGTTCCGTCGTCTGGCAGGTGTCGATACTGCCGTTTCCCGCCGGCAAGGAAAACTGGGCAAATCCCCCCGGTCTGGTAGCCAGCGGCATCCTGGAAACCGGCCAGAATCAGAATTCCCTCCTGTTTACCGACCGGCACCAGTTCGTCATTGACTTTGCCAAATTTGCTCCCGGACCTCAAAATACCACCACGCACCTGTTGAAAAAAAATCTTTTCCGCATTAGATCAGAGAACGCAATCGAAAAAATGGAAGCCAAACCGGATGTGCAGGCTAACGTGCCGCCAACCAGCGGAACCACCTCCCTGGTTGACGGGCAAAAAACCGGGTTAACCAAACAGAGCGGCGTTCTGCAGGGGATTTCTCCCTCGCCGGACTCCGGTGGAGTATACTTTGCGGCGGGAACGGCCGGGCTGGGCGGAATTGCCTCAGAGCTCTCTTCCCCTGTACCCTGTCTTACGAACCAGTGCCCGCAGGCCAAAGATGTCGGCGCCCGGATCCTAACGCTATCCCGGCGCACCTACTACGTTCGCGTGGTGATGCTGGATACCCGGGGCGGTTGCGTCGGGCTTCCCTCCGTGCCGCGGCAGGTCGGCTACGGCAAGCCCGTGGTTAAACTTGCAGGCTCATCGGCCACGAAACTGAAGGTATCGAACTGGGAGGGCCGGCCGAGCGGTGAAATGCAGGTTTACGTCGGTTCGGATGCGTTCACTCCATTCGTTGACTGGAACCATCCGGACCGTAAATGGTGGTTTAAAGTAGAGAACTTTGACCAGCGGGCAAGCCATGTCGTCTGGCAGGTAACGCGGCAGCCCTTCGAAGGCGCGGGCCAAGACTGGGAAACCCCGTCCGGCCTGGTGGCCAGCGGTAAGTTGAAGGCCGCCGATTACCCGTATACCTGGAAACACGGTTATGCCGAGTTTGCCATCGACTTTGCCCGGTTCGCCCCGCCCCCGGACCCGAACAATCCCCAGAAATTTAAATACTACGTTCGCGCCATTCCCATAGTTCCCTCCCAGGATCAACTGGGCCATTACACCGGCTACCCCTCAAAAACCGGGGAGGTCAATTACGGCCAGACTGAGGTAACGCAGGTCACGTGGTATCCGCCCGTAGAGGTCACGGTTTTGCATCCCGACGTAAACATCCTAAGCTATGAACCGATCCGTTTTGAGGATCCGGAGTGGATGTACCGTTTTGTAGTTTGGAAGCAGCCGCCCCACTCGCCCATTCCCTGGGATCAGTTTTATCACGTTGGCGATAAACTGCTCCTCAAGCCCCAACCGGAGGATAATGGGTTCTGGGATTATGTCGGCGACGCCTTCGAGGCCGTGGTGGATTTCATCGAGAGTGCCGTCAACGGGGTGAGTAATGCTTGGGATTCGATTAAGGGGGCTCTGATCGATTTCGTCGCCGGCGCCATCCCCGGCTGCGGTGATACCTGCAAGGCACTGCTTACAGCGGGCTTAAACACCGGCCTGGCCGCCCTTGGAATCCCGCCGGACATCCCCAATTTCGACCAGCTGTGCAATATGGGGGTCGATTACCTGGCGGCGACCATAGCCGAGGAAGCGGGCATTCCTCCGGAAGTGGCCAAACAGGGTATGGAAAAGTTGGTGGAATCTGCCGAAGCCGCTTCTTCCGGCAGCGGCGGAGCGCCGGGGGGACTGGACTTTCTTAAACTCGACTCTGACTTCCAGTACCGGCCGGGGATACTGACCATCGAACTGACCAATTCCCACCAGGAGCCAACGCTGCCCGGCACCCTGACGGTGGAAAATCGTGATCTGACTTATCCTGCTATCCATAACACGTACCACTCCGCCAGCGTTTTCCGGCCGGCCGAAATCCCTATCCCTTCGCTAAAGCCCGGCGGGAAGCTGCGCATTCCGGTCTTCCTGGTGGAGAACAACAAATACTTTAATTTGAACATCACCAATCCTTTGCCACTCCCCATGAATGAATGGTTGAAGATGTACCATTACGGTACGACCAGGTTTACGGTGCAAGTAAAAATCACCATCGACTCAGCAGATATGGCGGAACAAATCCAATCGCCTAACGGTATTACGTTTAAAAACCTTGGGGTTTGGTATAAAGAAAAGGATTATAAATTGCGCCCTGATCTTCCTTCGGGGTCAGGCTCTTAACTTTTTTTAAGGGTGGCTGCATAGGGCGTTCCACATCCATGTCATGAATATACAAAATGAAATGGAATGTCCGTATACGCCGGAAGAGAGAGAAAAAAGAGGAAGAGGAAATTGAGAAGCACTTAAGTGGCAAGAAAAGGGGTGCATGCAGCACCCCTTTCATATGCCTTGTGAAAAAGGTTCACGGATAGTATAGGATATGCCGGGTAAAACAACCGGCACCGATTATCTTACTTTTTACTTAGTGTTGTTTTTTCTCCAGGCTTAAGTATAATCACTTCCACATCCGGGGCCTTTTCTTTGCTAAGTTTAACAAATTCCGCAGGATCCTGGACTAATAATTCAAAACTACCATAATGAATGGGAACTACCTTCTCAGGTTTTAAAAGAGTAAGGCTATGTGCGGCCTGGAACGGGTCCATGGTAAATATGTTTCCTATTGGTAGTAGAGCCAGGTCAATGTCATAAAGATCTCCTAAAAGCTCCATGCCTCCAAATAAACCCGTGTCTCCGGCATGGTAGATAGTTGTACCATCCTCCAAAGTTATAATATAACCAATGGCATTGGCAGAATGAGCAGCTTCAGTCATAGTAACTTTAATTCCTTTTACTTCCACCTGGCCTCCGATATTCATTCCCATGCCATTAGTAATTATATTTTTAGCGTCTACCCCTGATTCAATCAGCTTTGGCGACACTTCATAATTAACTATCACTATGACGTTGGAATCCTTGGTGAAATATGGAATGTCCTTTCCTATATGATCAAAATGGTCATGGGTAACCAGTACTATATCCGGCTTAATTTCTTCTTTTTTAACAGGACAAACTGGATTGTCTGTCACCCAGGGGTCAATTAAAATTTTAGTGCCTTTTTCCGTTGTTATTAAACAAGTGGAATGTCCCAACCATTTCATTTCATTCTCCTGCTTATCAGGAGTTGCTCCACTGGCGAAAGACATTATGCCAAAAGTAATAATTAAAGTTAAAACCAATATGAATTTAATTTTATTCAAATTAAACTCTCCCTTCGATTTATATGCTTACTTCCGGGTTTATACGGTGAACCCCCTTTCCAATAAAATTAATATTAGTACATTTTCTCTGGAAAATATAATAATCCTCCCCAATATGTGGAAAACATTTTCAGCAAAATTGTATATCTAATCAGGTTCTTCGACTTTTTCTTCCAAATAAAACAATGCTTAGTCTTAACGTACTTGTTCTTAACCTGTTAGCTAATTTTAAAAAAATATCACCGCCTTGAAGGCGGTGATTTGTTATTATGCCAGTAATGCGACATTGGAGAACAGTCCCCTTTGTCGCACTCTTATTTGCCGGTATTATCTTTTAAATTAATCATGACACATTTCGAACCAGCTTTTGGTTGTAGTCCTTTATTACGTATAGAAACAGGTAGACCAGGGGTATCAGAAGAATCAGGGCGCTGATCAGATACATTGTTCCTATGGAAGTACCTTGAGCAAGCCAGCCCATTACGATGGAACCCAGGCCGATCCCCAGGTCAATGGCGGAAAAATACGTGGAATTGGCTACTCCCCGGCGCTGCGGCTCAACTATGTTAATCACCATCGTCTGCAGGGTGGGCCATATGTTGCCGTTGCCAACCCCCATAAGCACGGCGGCAGCTGTAAAGCCTATCAATTCGCGGCTCGCCGACAGGAGCAGGAACCCTGCAATCAAGCAGATAAAACCAATAAGAAGCACCGGGCCGGGTCCCCGGCGATCCATTGACTTTCCGGCAAAGGGCCGGGTAAGGCTCATGGCAATGGCGTAGGCCAAGAAGAAGAGCCCCGCGTTGGCAATGCCAATCTCCGCACTGTAAAGGGTAATGAAGGATACGATGCCGCCATAGACTGTCATTGCTAAAAACATGGCAATACAGACGGGTATCACCCGGTTTTCAATAAATGAGCTCCAGGATATGGCATTCCGGGTTAACTGCAAACTGGGATGTCTCACCAGGGTAGCCGTAAGGAAGGCCAGTGCCCCCAGGAAAGCTGCGGAGAAAAACAGCCTGCCGAAGTGGCTGTCGCCCATCAGCCACAGTCCGATCATCGGTCCCAGGGCCATGGCCAGGGTCATGGATAACCCAAAGTAGCCAATCCCTTCTCCCCGTCTGCTGGGGGGAAGGATATCGGCCGCTATTGTTCCGCCGCCTGTTGTGACTGCCCCCCAGGTAAAACCGTGGAGCAGGCGCAACAGGAGAAGGAAGAGAAGGCTAAAGGCCAAATAGTAGCTTATAATGATCAGGGCAAAAAAAACCAAAGCCCAAAGAAAAACTTTCTTTCGCCCCACAGAGTCAAGCAGGTAGCCGGCCAGGGGGCGAATGGCCACGGCGGACAAGGCATAAACGCCTATGATATAGCCAACCTGGCTGTTATCAGCCCCCAGGGCTTTTACCGCGAAGACCGGCATGGTGGGAAGCAGAAAGTAAAACCCCAGAGCCATGAGAAAGTTGGTTATCCAGTGCAGTGTAAAATCTCCGTTCCAGATGGATGGCTGAGGATTTTGCATGGTAGCACGATACCTCCACATAGGTTAATCAATCAACTACAGAATTGTCAAAAACATTGCAGTCGATTAAGAATTAAATCTGTATCCCGTCCCCCATAACGTTTCTATAAATTCCGGGTTTGACGGGTCTCTCTCAATCTTCTTTCTTATCTTCTGGATATGAACAGCCACGGTTGCCGTATCGCGATAATAATCATCTCCCCATATGGTAGTGAGAATATGTTCTTTTGAAAAAACAATGTTGGGATTGGAGACGAGAAACAACAAAAGTTCGTACTCCTTTGAGGTCATTTGAACTTCCTTACCGTTAATATATACTTTATGAGCCGCCGTATTTATTTCCAAATTCCTGTGGGTTATCACTCCGGTGGAGGCGTTATTGCCTTTAAGTCTCTCATATCTTTTAATATGGGATTTGATTCTGGCCACCAGTTCCCCCGGACTGAACGGCTTTGTTAAATAATCATCGGCTCCGTACTCCAGGCCCCTGATTTTATCGATATCTTCGCTCTTGGCTGAAACTACAATCACTGGAATGTCAAGCTTTTCTCTAACTTTTTTTATTATTTCATATCCGCTCTTGTTAGGCAGCATCAGATCAACAATAATGACGTCATAATTACAGGAAAGAGCATTTATCAATCCCTGGGCTCCATCCTGCACAATGTCGGCACCGTATCCGTTTAACTGTAGATAGTCTCTTTCCAGTTCAGCAATATTAATATCATCCTCGATGATCAAAATGCGCTTCATTCATTAACCCCTTCCCAATTCAACCGGCAACCGGAAGCGTTATTTTAAAGCAAGTGCCTTTGGCTTCCTCGCTTGAAACAGTAATACTACCTCCATGGGCTTCCAACAGTTCCCTGGCGATGGCCAGCCCGAGCCCGGTGCTCATCAAATCTTTTGTGCGCTCATTATCTATACGGTAAAATCTGTTAAAAATATGGGGAAGTTTGTCTTTTGGAATGCCGGGGCCATTATCGCTTATTTCGATACACATTAAATCGCCCTGTTTATATAATTCAGATCTTATTATTAAACCTTTTTCCGGCCCATATTTTATGGCATTGCCTATAATATTTCTAATGGCCTGATGCATTCTCTTCCTGTCTATGCTGACAGGCAGATCCTGTTCCATTGTATCAGTATATATAAATTGCAATTGTCTTTCTTCCAGCTCAAATTTGAATTCTTCCATCAAATCATTCATAAAAGCCTTTATGAGTACCTTTTCAAATTGAAAATTCAATTTCTGCATATCCAACTTTGAAAAGAGGAATAGATCATCTATCAGTTTGTTGACGTAAACTATATTGCGGTATATTATTTGAAGATATTTATTCTTATTTTCCGGCGGTATGTCTTCGCCGTCCACTATGGCTTCAATATAGCCCTGTATAGATGTTATGGGCGTCTTTAGGTCATGGGAAATATTGGCAATTAGATCCTTTCTGTTTTCTTCATATTCAGACTTGATTTTCTCGCTTTCCCTCAATTTCTGAGCCATTTCGTTAAAGGAAACAATCAACAAACCGAATTCATTTCTCACATCATAATCTACTTTTACATCATAATTGCCCCTGGCGATTTCTT
>CBEULQ010000055.1:0-9800 GCA_965543975.1 uncultured Desulfocucumis sp.
GGTAGCCTACAATCTGATTGATGGGGTGATATCCCTTTGGCTTCAGGGCGGATTACACCGTAAGCAGTATTTCCCTGGCCTGATTAACTTCTTCTGCCTGTACTTTAAACATTACAGTTTCTTCAAATGGTTCCTTTAGCACGGTTTACCCCCCCTTATGAAAAATATAACCTCATTTGATAATTATAATTCGTTGTTATTTTATCTTTTCCTCCATTGCTATAATAACCCAGGAGAATTAACTTAGCAACCTTAATCGGACCCTGCCGACATATTTTCCGTTAAAATACCATAATACCGGACAAATCTGAAATGACCGAAGCAAGTAAAAAGCGGGCTTAGCCCGCTTATACTTCCGATCAGCTTTTTATCTGTTCCCCGGCGACCACCCTGGCCCTGTCCAGGGCTTCCTGAATACGGCCGGCATCCTTTCCCCCGGCCTGGGCCATTTCGGGACGTCCCCCACCGCCGCCGCCAACAGCCGCAGCCGCCTCCTTAATGATCTTGCCGGCGTGCAGCCCCAAGCCCAGAAGGTCCTTGGTAACCGCCACCACAAGATTAGCCCTGTCGCCCACCGGGCTGGCCAGCACAATCACCCCCGTACCCATGCGGTCCCTCAAGAGATCCACCATGGCCCGTAAACTGTCCATATCCGGGGCGCTGGTACGGGCCGCCAGGAATTTGACGCCCTTAAGATCGGTTACCTGGTCCAGCATGCTCTGCACCTCGAAGCGGGCCAGCCTGGCACGCAGGTTTTCCGCCTCGTGCTCCAATTCCTTGTAATCTTTAACCAGGGATTCCACCCGGTGCACCACTTCGTTGGGAGTAGCCTTTACCACCCGGGCGATGCTTTCCAATTGCTCGTCCCTGGCGTAGATATAGCGCAAGGCTCCCTCTCCGGTAACCGCTTCCACCCGGCGCAGGCCGGAGCCCACCGAACTTTCACCCAGCAGTTTGAACAGCCCCACTTCCGCAGTGTTCCTCACATGGGTACCACCGCAAAGCTCCAGGCTGTAATCTCCCATTTTCACCAGCCGTACCCTCTCGCCATATTTTTCCCCGAACAGGGCCGCCGCACCGGCTGCCCTGGCCTCTTCCAAAGAGGTTTCCCGGGTTTCCACCGATAAGTTATCCATTACCCTGGCATTTACCATCTCTTCAATACGGCGAGATTCCTCGGGGCTCACCGGGCTAAAATGAGTGAAGTCAAACCTAAACCTGTCCGGTTCCACCAGCGAGCCAGCCTGATTCACGTGATCCCCCAACACCTCTTTGAGAGCCTTGTGCAGCAAATGTGTAGCCGAGTGATTGCGGGCTACCGCCGCGCGCCTGCGCAGGTCCACATTTATTTTAAAAAGGTCGTTCTCCCGCACCATGCCGCTTAAGACCTTACCGCGGTGCACGAAAAGTCCTTCCACCGGTTTATATACTTCAAAAACCTCAACTTCAGACTCCACTCCGGTTAATCTGGCGTAATCGCTCACCTGGCCGCCGGACTCAGCATAACAGGGAGTACTATCCAATACAAACTGTATTTCTTCACCAGCCACAGCCCTGTCAGCCTGCTGCCCCTCCTTTACCAATACGATTACACGGCCCTCCGCCTCCAGAGTACCGTAACCCACGAAAACGGTCTCGCCGAACTTATCTCTGACCTCCTTAAACAATGCTCCGGTTTCCGACAGATACTCCGTCTCCTGCCTGGCGCTGCGGGCACGCTGGCGCTGTTCCTCCATGGCCTTGGAAAATCCGTCCTCGTCAACCCCCAGGCCGTTTTCCTCTGCTATTTCTTTAGTGAGTTCCAGGGGAAAGCCGTAAGTGTCGTAAAGTTTGAATGCATCGCTGCCGATAATCTCCGTACTGCCTGCGGATTTGGCTTCCTGAACCAGTCTGTTTAATATTTCAGTGCCCTGGGAGAGGGTTTCTCCGAAACGCTCTTCCTCGGTGCGGATAACTTTCAAAATGTGTTCCCGGTTCTTTTCCAATTCCGGGTAGGCCGGTAACATCTGGCGAATAATAGCCCCGGATACCTTAAAAAGAAAAGGCTCCGTCTCCCCCAGCAGTCTGCCGAAGCGTACCGCCCGGCGCAAAAGGCGGCGCAAAACATAACCCCGTCCTTCATTGGAGGGCAATGCACCGTCGGACACGGCAAAGGTAACCGCCCGGCAATGGTCGGCTATAACCTTTAACCCCAGGTCCGTATCCTTATCCGTTCCATATTTTACGCCGATTTCTCCGGCGGTGAAATCCATAATTTCCCTGAAAATATCCGTGTCGAAATTCGACGGAACATTCTGCAGCACCGAGGCCACTCTCTCCAACCCCATGCCTGTATCTATCCCCTTGTTTTCCAGAGGGGAATAATTACCTGCCTCGTCCCGGAAAAACTGTATGAACACAAGGTTCCATATTTCCAGGTAGCGGTCGCAGTCGCAGCCCACTGAACATTCCTGGGAGCCGCAGCCCCTTTCCTCGCCCAGATCTATATATATCTCTGAACACGGTCCACAGGGTCCCACGCCTATTTCCCAGAAGTTTGTGTCCTTGCCCAACCTGACAATCCGGCTATCCGGCACACCAACTTCCTTATGCCATATTTCAAAAGCCTCGTCGTCATCCAGATAAATTGTTATCCACAGTTTGTCCTCGGGGAGTTCCAATTGTTTGGTAACAAATTCCCAGGCCCAGGATATGGCCTCCCTTTTAAAATAATCGCCGAATGAAAAATTACCCAGCATTTCAAAAAAAGTATGGTGTCGGGCAGTCCGTCCCACGGATTCAATATCCGGCGTGCGCAGGCATTTCTGACAGGTGGTTACCCGGCGCACTTCCGGCTTGGCCGCCCCGGTAAAGTAAGGTTTAAAGGGAACCATTCCGGCGGCGGTCCAGAGTATGCTGGGGTCGTTAGCCGGAATTAAAGAGGCGCTGGGCAGTCTTTTATGCCCTTTGCTTTCAAAAAAACTAAGATATCTTTCTCTTATTTCGCTACCGGACATTCTCTTCAAGCAAATCACTCCACTTTCTTTCCTCATCCTGCCATCCCGATTTTTTGCTGTATAATTATACATAATACGTCAGTAAAGTGTCAAGAATCCGTTTAAGAACAGCGGGTTTCATCAATTTCTGGCCAATTTGCGCCAGGTGAAGGTCAGAAAAATCTTTAACACCGCCGCTGTGGGCACCGCCAGAAGCATACCGGTGAGGCCGTACAGCCTTCCCCCGGCGAAAAGAATAACGATCACAGCCAGGGGATGCAGCCCCACCCTGTCCCCCAGCAACTTCGGAGAAATAACGCTTCCCTCCAGCTGCTGGATGACGAAAAAGGCGAATACCACCTTTATGGCCAGCCATTTAGAACTCAGCAACGCCAGGGCCACCGCCGGCACGGCTCCGATAACCGGCCCGAAATAAGGTATAAGTTCGGTCAGCCCGGCGAAAATACCCAGGGTCAGGGCAAACTCCACCCCCAGGGCAGCCAGGGTAATACCCGCCAGCAGGCCCACCACCAGACAAACCAGTAAATAACTCTGGATATAACTTTTCAGCACCCGGTTAATATCGCTGAACAGTTCCAAAACATCCATTCGCCAGTGTACCGGGATCACCTTGGTAAATTCGGATTTAAAGTCTCCCAGATCCTTTAAAATATAAAAAGCCAGCACCGGGGCCAGAAAAATACTAACAATGTGTCCCACCAGGCCAATCATCCCCGCAGCAGCCTTTTCAGCCAGAGACAGTATCTCTTCCTCCGCCTTTTTTATCTGACCGTCGATTATTTCTTTCATTTCCCTGGGCAGCCCGGCCCTGGTATATCTGGCCTGGATATCTTCACTAATTTCCTGGACCTGCCTGGCGTAAACCGGCACTGTACTGGACAGGGTATTTAACTGCCCCACCAGCCTCGGCATACCATAGAGGCCTATGGATGCGCCAACGATGGCCATTGCCAGGTAAACCACCAGTATGGCCGTTACCCTTCTGGCGCCCCTCTTTTCCACAGCGTCCACTATTGGGCTCAGCAGGTATACCAGCACCCCCGCCAAAACAAACGCCGGCAGCACGCTCCGGATAATATACAAAAATAAAAGGACTAAAACAATCAATAATCCGTAAAATAATCTCCGGTGATATACTCTTTTGCTCCACCAGGACACTTAAACGTCCTCCCGAACGGCATTGCAGCAACCGTGTCTATAAGAAGAAAAAGTGAGGACAATATCCTCACTCACTTTACCCTTAATCTCCTGGTTAATCCCTTTACCATGTGCTGTGCTTTTTTCTGGAGTTGCTCGGTGTCTTTCAGGTGTTTAAAACCTTTTATTTCCATCTTGCGCTGGGGCTTCATAAACAACCCGGCAAAGGCCCCCATTATAGCCCCGGTGATGACACCCCTAAAAAATCCCCTTTTCATCGATTTCCCCCCCGACGATCACATCAGGAATTCATTATGCGGATCAAAAGCTACCAGGCTGCCGTCCTCGGCAACTTCGTAAATCTGAACACCTTCTTTATTCAACCTGTACTCAACGCAACAATCCCAGCAGTAATATTGCTCCACTCCTACTTTGCCGGTGGATTTGCCGCCACAAATAGGGCAATGCAATTAGCCTCGCCTCCCAAACCATTCGTAATGGGTATTATAACCGCTTATTAAATAAAAAATGCGTATGTTACAACTGCTTACAATGGTTCAAAAAGAAAAAAACAGACTGCCGGCAAATAGAAAGGGGACACATGGAATGTCCCCAAAATACTTGCAACTTTTTTCTTTAAGAGTAACCTTAATCTCTTATTACCTTAGCTATGGTTCCTCCCCCCACCAGCAAATCGCCCCGGTAGTATACCACCGCCTGGCCGGGTGTGATGGCACGCTGTGGGGTTTCAAAGGATACCCTTACCCTGCCCCCGGGCAGTGGGGAAATAACCGCCGGGGACGGATTTCCGTTGTAGCGTATCTGGGCTTCCACCTGTTCCGTCCCGGACAATTCCCCAAACAATATATAATTATTGTCCACCGCCTCCAGAGCCGGAGCGTACAAATCATCGTTGGAACCCAGCACCACGTTGTTGGTGCCCTTGTCTATATCCACCACGTACATGCGCCGACCGAAACCGGAGCCAAGACCCCTGCGTTGTCCTATGGTGTAAAAGGATATTCCCCGGTGTCTGCCGATAACATTTCCCTGCAAATCCACGAAATTACCGGGCTTTATGCGATCCCCGGCCCTTTCTTCAAGGAAGCGGTTGTAATCGTCATCGGGGACAAAGCATATTTCCTGGCTCTCAGGCTTGTCCGCCACGGACAGTCCCCGCTCCGCCGCCATACTGCGCACCTGATCCTTGGTATAATCCCCCAGGGGCATCAGTGTTCTGGCTATCTGCTCCTGGGTTAGATTGTAAAGCACGTAGGTCTGGTCCTTTCTGCCGTCCGCAGCCTTGCGCACCAGATGCCTTTCCCTGGCCGGGTCAAAAAAAAGCCTGGCATAATGCCCCGTAGCCACATAGTCCGCTCCCAGGGCCATGGCCTTTTGCAACAGGGTTTCAAATTTTACGTAACGGTTACACGCAATACAAGGGTTCGGGGTTCTGCCGGCGATGTATTCCTCGATGAAGTAGTTTACCACTTTTTCCTCAAAGGCGCCCCGGAAGTTCATCACGTAATAGGGTATATTCAGCCTGTGGGCCACCCTCCGGGCATCTTCCACCGCCGCCAGAGAGCAGCAGCCCACATGCTCGCCCTCCACCTCGGTGATATTGGGATCCCATATCTGCATGGTCACCCCTATAACCTCGTAACCTTCTTCAAGTAAAATGGCGGCGGTGACCGAACTGTCCACCCCGCCGCTCATGGCTACAATAACTTTTTTACCGTTACCCAATGGCACTCACCTGTTTATCTAAATAAACTTAATTTATTTCTCCTGCTTGTTCACATAATCCTGTATCGCGGCATGCAGGGCATCCGCAGCCAGGTTGGAACAGTGCATCTTTTTGGGCGGAAGACCCCCTAAAGCCTCGGCAACCATTTTGTTGCTTATTTTCAGGGCTTCGTCAAGGGTTTTCCCCTTAACCATCTCTGTAACCATGCTGCTGGTGGCAATGGCTGCGCCGCAGCCGAAGGTTTTAAATTTGACATCCTCAATTACATTATCTTTAACCTTTAAGTAAATTTTCATTATGTCGCCGCAAGTAGGATTGCCCACCTGTCCCACACCATCGGGGTTTTCAATCTCACCAACGTTTCTGGGATTCTCAAAGTGATCCATTACCTTCTCTGTATACATGGCCCAAACCTCCTATAAATTATCTTTTCCAGCGGAGCCATAAATATTAATTTATTACATCTTACATGAACCGTGAGCCTTACAGGTATCACAGTGGCCGTTGACGGCAAATTCAGTTTCCTGGTCCAGGGGAGACATTGCTCTTAGCCTGTTTACAATTGGCGGCATTATCTCCATGAAGTAGTCGATATCTTCCATGGTATTGTCCCTGCCCAGGGTAATCCTGATAGAACCGTGGGCAATCTCGTGGGGAATGCCCATGGCCAGCAATACGTGGGACGGCTCCAGGGAACCGGAGGTGCACGCCGAGCCGCTGGATGCCGCCACACCCTTCAGGTCCAGACTCAGCAGCATGGACTCTCCTTCGATAAATTCAAAGGTGAAGCTGGCGTGATTGGGCAGTCTCATGGTGGGGTGACCGGTAAGCTTTACATAGTCTATTTTAGTGGTCACTTCGTGAATTAGCCGGTCCCGCATGGCCTTCAGGTGCTCCACTTCGCTCTGCAGATCCTGCACGGCCAGCTCGGCAGCCTTACCCAGGCCGATTATTCCCGGAACGTTTTCCGTACCCGCCCGGCGCAAACGCTCCTGTGCCCCGCCGTGGAAAAGGGACTGCTTCCAGCGGGTGCCCTTTCTTATATAAAGGGCACCAATGCCCTTGGGTCCATATATTTTGTGGCCGGAGATGGTTAGCAAGTCCACTCCCAGTTCATCAACGTTGACCGGTATTTTTCCAAAGCTCTGGACCGCGTCGGTGTGCATGGTAATTCCTTTGGAGCGGGCAAGTTTCGCTATTTCCTTAATGGGCATGATGGTGCCCACTTCGTTGTTGGCATGCATGATGGTAATCAAAATGGTTTTGTCGGTAATGGCCGCAGCCACATCGTCCACACTGATCATGCCGTATTTATCCACAGGCAATATGGTAACGGTGAATCCTTCTTTGCCAAGGGCCTTTACCGTGTTGATTACCGCGTGGTGCTCCACGGCGCTGGTGATAATGTGATTGCCCTTGTTTTTATTTACCATGGCCACACCGTGTATGGCCATATTATCCGATTCGGTGCCGCCGCTGGTAAACACTATTTCGTTGGGCGTGGCGCCGATAGCCGCAGCTACCTTTTCCCTGGCGGCCTCTACTTCTTTGCGGGTCTGACGGCCGAAATAGTGCAGGCTGGTGGGATTGCCGAAATTTTCTTTAATGCTGGCGCACATGGCATCGGCTACATCCGGGCGGACCGGGGTGGTGGCACTGTGGTCGAAATAAACTCTACGCATGTCCATAACCTCCTGTGGTATTATTCCATCTTAATTAACAGCTGATAAAAAATTTACCTTGCTACGAAATACCAGTATATATGGCCTGGGAAGCGCCATTTTCCCCGCTTTCGGGGGCCTTACCAGTTGCTGGAGGCAATACTCGACTAGTATTAACGTTAATAGCCTCCACAAAAGCTTTTTACACTTCCGGCTTTTCCCGGACCGGGCGCAATCTTTCCGAATCCCGGCACATATCCTCAAGACTAATGGAATCCAGTACCTGAATAATACTGTCCCTGACCCTGGCCCAAACGCTTCTGGTGATGCAGTAGTCGGCATTGTCGCACTCCGCCGGCTCAAATTCGCTGACACATTCCACCGGGGCTATAGGACCTTCCATGGCCCTTATAACGTCGCCCACTTTAATATCGCCAGGCTCCCTGGCCAGAATGTATCCGCCCTGGGCTCCCCGCACGCTTTTTACCAGACCGGCTTTTCTCAGAACCGCTACTATCTGTTCAAGGTAATATTCAGGCAGATTCTGACGTTCGGCCACGCTCTTCAGAGGAATGGGTTCCGACCCGTAATGTTGCGCCAGGTCAAACATGGCCTTCAGCCCGTAGTGTCCCTTGGTGGAAAGCCTCAACATCCCACCCCCTTTTAATTCAGAGTGTTTTACTCTGAATTACTATGGCATATATTATCATGGCTGAACAATGAAGTCAATAATCCCGAGTATTTTAGTCTGAATTATTTTTATTGTTACTTGCCATGGTTTTTCATCCGCTCCAGGAGGGCTTTTATTTGTTTTTCCCCGCCGCTGTCCGACGGGCTGTAAAACGTTTTTCCCTTCAGGTTGTCCGGAAGGTACTGCTGGCGGACATAATGCCCGGAATAATCATGGGGGTATTTATATTCATTTACTGTTTTATTCCCGGCGATTCTTTCCAGTTTAAAGTAGCTGCCGTCTCTCAAGTGCTTTGGTACGTCCATGGCCTGCTCATCCCTGACAGCCTTCATGGCGGTGTCTATACCCTTTATTACGGAATTGCTTTTGGGAGCCAGGGCCACGTAAAGGGCTGCCTCGGCCATGATAATCCTCCCCTCGGGCATGCCCACCCGTTCCACTGCCTGGGCTGCCGCAACGGCCACCATGAGCGCTCTTGGGTCGGCCAGACCCACATCTTCGGCTGCATGAATCATAATCCTGCGACAAATAAACTCCGGATCGTCCCCGGCATATATCAAGCGGGCCAGCCAATATAGTGTGGCCTGGGGATCCGATCCCCTCATGCTTTTGATAAAAGCCGAAATCACATCATAATGCTCGTCTTCCCGGTTATATTGCAGAACCCTTCCTCCGCATGCCTCTGCTGCCAGTCCCAAGTCGATCCTCCTGACACCGTCCTCCCCGGGAGGCGTTGTCATAACAACCAATTCCAGACAATTGAGGGCCGCCCTGGCGTCACCGTTGGCAATTCCGGCCATGTAGTCCGTCACTCCCGGCTCCAGGCTCACACAAAAGTTACCTAGTCCCCTATCCGCGTCTTCCAGTGCGCGATTCAGTACCCGCACCAGTGCCTCCCGGGACAAAGGCTCCAGCCTGAACAGCCGGGAACGGCTCAATAGAGGACGATTTACAGTAAAAAGAGGATTCTCCGTGGTAGAGCCTATTAATACGATCAGGCCGCTCTCCACAAAGGGCAGCAGTGCGTCCTGCTGGGCTTTGTTGAATCTGTGGATTTCATCGATAAATAGAACTGTACCCTCCCGGTAAAGGGACAATCTCTCCCTGGCCTGATCCACCACCCTGCGAATATCCGCTACTCCGGCCATCACCGCGTTGATGGTCTCAAAATGGCTTTTGGTCATCCCGGCGATTATCCTGGCCAGGGTAGTTTTCCCGGTACCAGGCGGGCCGTAAAGAATGACTGATGTAAGGGTGTCGCTCTCTATTGCCCTGCGCAGGGGAGTTCCCGGGCCGATAATGCCGTACTGCCCTTCAAAATCGTCGAGGCTGGCGGGACGCATCCTTTCCGCCAGTGGGGCGCTACGCCGTATATTGTCCTTCATTGCTTGGTCGAAAAGACTTTTCATTTAAATGCCTCCCGGCCTTTTGACGAACTGTTGTTTGCTATATTTTAACACAACCAAGGCCTATGCCGCCAGGGCGGCACCCAAAAATAAAGGGCGGGGATTTCCGGCCCCCGCCATATATTCGTGTTACTAACCAGGTATTCAGAATTCAGGATTCAG
>CBEULQ010000056.1:0-9741 GCA_965543975.1 uncultured Desulfocucumis sp.
TGGAGGATACCCTTTTTATTTATTTTCCCTATTACTTTTATTGTCTTCGCCCTCATCACTAAGCGTTGCCAGGGTCGCGTCACACCACTCTATGACCATTCTGACCACGCGGCTGCCGAAATCCAGCGTCAGGCCCCAGTAACGGGCGTCATCAATGGCGCCGGTTAGATTTGCATACTTCTCAATCTGCACAGGACATTCTTCTTCATATCTCTTTAATAACTGGGCGAAGTACCCCCGCCATATTTCAAGGTTGGCTTTAAGTACCCCGGGGTCGATATTTCTGCCCAAAAACACTTTAATCAGGAACGAAAAATGCAGCTCCGGAGGCTCAGGCGCTTCAGCCAGCCAGCGATTAAGTTCCTCCCGCCCTTCTTCAGTTACGGTGTAAACTTTACGGTTCGGCTTGTTTTCCTGGTACACCACGTCAACCGTCAGCCACCCCCTTTGTTCCATTTGGTTCAGCGTCCGGTATATCTGGGGGGTTGTAGCGTTCCAAAAAAAGTGAATGGAGTCGTCAAATATTGCCTTTATCTCGTAACCGGTAGAGGGGATGTAGCTAAGCAGTCCTAATAGAGCATGGGGTAAAGACATGAATGCACCTCAAATATATGTGTATTTTCATCTATGTAACTATGCACATATTATATCATGCAGATATAATATCATGCAGATATCGGACGCGTCAATATTAACTCTAATAATCAATATCCAATCCCTGCTGATTTTATTATGGACGCCCGGAAAGCAAAGGGTTATTATAGTAGTGTTTTATCACTGTTGACAAACAGGAGAAAGCCGGAATGAATGAAAACGAGAGGCTATACACGGGGGCCTGGGCTCTGAAGGGTTTGATCTTTTTTTATTTTGCTTCGGTAGGTGTGCTGCTTCCCTTCCTTCCGCTGGTATTTAGGGACAAGGGACTCACCACATGGCAGATCGGCGTGCTTTTCGCCATTGGGCCACTGGTAACCATGACCGTGCAAACCCTCTGGGGATATTTAAGCGACCATCTAAAAACGGTCAAAAAGATATTGATGATACAGTTGACCGCGGTGGCGCTATTGACCAACGTGGTTTTTCAACTGGACAGTTTTTACCTGCTGTTGCCGGCGCTATTCATTTTTTACTCTTTCGCCTGGCCTATCATACCTCTAACGGACAGCCTGACCCTGTCCAGCATCCGGCAAATCGGAGGCGAATACGGGCGGTACAGGCTTTGGGGTTCCGTTGGTTTTGGGCTTACCGCCCTTTTGTGCGGCAGATTGTTTTTGTCTTACGGCATTGAACATTTCACAAGGGTATATATGGCCCTGATTATAATCTGCCTTATTCTTACATACTTTGTAAACGACGCCAGCTATCTGTGCAGAAAAGCCAATATCCGGGATATTAAACAGCTTATCACCCGGAGGGACATAATTACCTTTCTGCTCATAACCACCCTGCTAAGTCTGACCAATAGGGCCAATGACGCTTTTATGAGCATATACATTAAATCATTGGGCGGCGACGAAAGCACAGTTGGCCTTGCCTGGACGGTGGCCCCTTTAAGCGAAGTGCCTGTTTTCGCCCTGGGGGGAATGCTGCTGGCCCGTTATTCCGAATTAACCCTGCTTACAATAGCAGCCGGCCTATTTACCCTGAGGTGGACCCTCTTCAGCCTTATTTCCACGCCCGGGCTGATTGTTGCCGTTCAGTTGATACACGGGCTCACCTTCGGACTGTTTTTCATGTGCGCGGTAAGTTATATGAGCAAGGCGGTGCCTGAAAGGCTACGCTCCAGCGGCCAGGGTCTCCTTTCCAGTTTCTTCGGCGGCATTGCCGGAATCACAGGCTCAACCCTGGGAGGTTACCTGATATCAGGCTGGGACACCGTAACGCTTTACTTTGTCTGTGCCGCAATATCCCTGATAGCCTTTGTACTTTATTTTATCCGGGCGCGAAGAACAAACAAGGCGGAAAAGATCAGCCGGGTAAATCCTTAGTGGGATAATATTTCTTTGTACTGTATTGGAACTTTTTAATCAGCCGCTATAACACCATCACGACACCTTGCCCGCCGTCAACAAGCACTCGATCACCGGTACGCAAACGCATGGTCGCGTTCCCACAGCCCACAACCGCGGGAATGCCTAACTCGCGGGCAACGACGGCGGCATGGGAAAGCGGCGCCCCTACATCGGTGATGATTGCTGCTGCGCGGGGAAAGAGTGGCGTCCAGGCAATGTCAGTCTGGGAGGTAACCAATATCTCACCTTTTTGAAGTTGATTTCCTTCCTCTGGGAGATCTAAGCGGCGAACCACTCCTTCGATTCGACCTGCAGAACCTGCCGAACCTTTTATGGCTTCACATTTCGTGTCACTAAAATTGTACGTGGAAATGAGGGAAGATGCGTAGGCATCGTAAATGTCACTGCGCCGGTTTGGATCCTCAGCCCACCGGAAAGGATCAAAACGGCCACATATAATCGACGGGTAGGCAGGCAAAGCCGAATATCTATTGTAGGTTTCCTTCCTTGCAGGGATAAACTTCAACGCGGTTTCGTCCCCCGATAGGACATCCAGCACCTCATCGATACTCAGAAAGTAGATGTCATCCCCAAGGCCTGTCAATTGTCCTGCGCGGAGAGTGAAAGCGCGGGCTACCCATCGATCACGCACGTATTCGGAACGGACAGCTTCGCGCCAGCGAGCCCTTGGAGCTACCTTATTTATACGGCGCCGCATGGACCGCGCCTTCCGCGGATGAATTGTTTCGAAGCGATTCCATGCTGCAGCAAACTCCGCGCGCTTTTTTGACAGAAGAGATTCCACGTCTACCGGTGACTTTTCGAACTGTGCCAACTGCTCATCCAGCCAACCCGGGTCCTCTGCCGGACGAGGAACAGACAGCTCGAACTCATTTGGTCCCCGATGGCCAAACTGTTCTATGTATTCAGCACGCTCCATCTCTCCCCGCGCCACCCTTGCTATTCCAAGAACAGGCCCAAGACTTGCCAATAGGCCCGAGCTTTCTTTTACCTCAGAACCGCTGCTAAGACCCGATATTAGTGTATCTGCATCATCAGGTCCGACCAGTTCAGCCAGCTCACGGCGCAATTTGATCGTATAGCCTGAGAACTGCGACAAACTGCCCATTACACTCCAAACGCTGTGCTTGAGGTGAGGTAAAACCTCATTATTCCAAAGGGAAGCCAGTTCGGCCTTATTATTCGTTTCACAGATCTGTTTCTGCATCCTTTCGCACCACGCTGGATTGGCAGCCAGGAACCGGGGCAACTCCCGAACCGCATTTATTTGTTTGATTAGTATTCTAATGAAATTGAGAAGTGTGGAAACCAAGGACCACTTTGAAAGAGGTATTACCGGAATATCCATACCATCCGGAACCTTTGTAAACAACAAACCTTCCAGAAACTGTATAATATCCTTTTTGCCTTTTCCCAATGCACGAAAAACAGAAGCATAAATACTTAAGTTAAGATATATACGACCGCCAATATTGCCGGAAGTTTGATATCCGGGAAGCAACTTCAACGATTCTTCGTATATTTGCTTTTGCACAGTCCATGTGACAGGTGTCATCACCTGGGGGATAGCTTCACCGAAGTTAACGTTTGACCACAAATAACTGCCTTTTATACTGTCATTCCACTCACCGGTGACGGGGTTGTGTCCAATTAGCGTAGTGATAGGCCGGGATTGCAGAACGAATAGCTTTCCGCCGGCAATCGACCACTCAATGTCCTGTGGACAGCCCAGATCTTTCTCCAGCCGGCTTCCCAGTTTATTGAGCTTACCGGCGAATGGTTTCAGATCGGGAGGTCCGTTATAGCCACCTTTCCGCCAAATGTGAGTTGAACGTCCCAGGGTGAACATGTCAGGCATAACCTGACCGGACACTAATTTTTCACCTAACCCCAAGACAAAATTGCCCGTCATTTCATTGCGGTTACCGGTAACCGGGTTTGCAGTAAAAAGAACTCCCGAGATATCTGCCGGCACCATTTGCTGAACGATCACAGCCATGTCGTCAGTAATTTTTATGCCTCTAACCTCGCTGTAAATCCGTACCTCCTTACTATGCCGTGATTGGCGTACCGTTCGGATCGCCTCCCGTACTCCAATGTCGGTTTGAACGTTCAGCACCGTGTCAAACTGCCCGGCAAAAGAAGCCACGGGTGAATCCTCGCACAACGCGGATGAACGGACGGCAAAGGGAATTGCAACACCTATACGCATCTGCTCGAGATGCACCTGGACTTGTGCCCGGGCTTCGGGCTTTAACTCATCATTTATGAAGGCTGCCGGCATAATTATAAAACCATTGGGCACCGGGTAGCCATTCTGATAGAGTTTGGCAAGTGTTCCACCTTTGCTCCCGGCGAAACGTTGCTGCTCGGTCCCCAATTCACTAAAAAAATAAACCAATCGTTTCATTGTGGGGCCCCCTTTAGAGCTTTAACTATCACACATCTATCAACAGTTTTAAAATTATTCCTCATTGCGACTTTTCAGGTCCCGAATAAGGCTTTGCAGCGCCCAGGTTATCGCATCGGCCGTCGCTTCAGCACTTAGTCCAAACCGCTGCTTGAGGGTTACCCAGGTTAGGGAACTGTATAGGTGGCAGATAATAGCAGCGAACTGCCTGGCAACTTCCGGAGCCAGGTGGGGAGCACTTTCCGCAACCATTTGTTGGTATTTTTGGTCCCGTTCACGCCTGCTTTGGGGTTGAACATTGTTTACCGCCAGCGCCATCGTGAAAGCCTGTAGAATAGTCGCCTTCTCCTCGAACTTAGCTAACATCTTCCTTGCCGCGACAGGAATCTCGTCAAGCGAGAGCGATGTAAAAGAAGAATCCTGCCTCACAATCTCTGCTGCCGTTTCATAAAGAGCCTCCAGAAGTGATTCGCGCGTCGGGAAGTGGCGGTAAACCGAAGCATAGGAGACGCCGGCCCGGTCTGCCACCTCCTTCACATTAAAGTCTAGAATGCGACCTTCACTGATAATCGCTGCCACTGCCTCCAGGATTCGTTCCCGGGTAATCTCCTTCTGGTGGCGACGCAGGGAACTGGTATAAGAACGAGAATTAGAGTTTCCTTCCACCATACGACATCCCTCCAACTCCGCATATTGGATATAGGTTTTCTATATTTAATATTATCTTCACATCACATAATGTCAATAGACGAAATGAAAAACCTGGGCAAAAGAAGACGCCATGGAAAAGCATAGCCGGGAAAATCCATAGCTGGTAAATATTTATTGTACCGGACTGGCACTTTTAACCCCTCCACTCCATACAATATATGACCATGTTTTTTAAGGAGGGATCCGACTTTGCCCGGATTGTGGACTTTGGCCGCGGTTTCCCTGGTTAACGGGCTGGTGTTGCTGGTATCCTACGTAGCCAACAACAGTTTCCCGAAACCCCTTTCCGAGGAAGAAGAAAACATTAACCTGGAAAAAATGATGGCCGGTGATGAATCTGCAAGGCAAACACTTATCGAAAGGAACCTCAGGCTGGTTGCCCATATTATTAAGAAATTCGACGGCACCGGAGAAGATTTTGACGATCTGGTCTCCATAGGCACCATCGGCCTGATTAAGGCCATCAATACTTACAATCCTGAAAAGTCCACCCGACTGGCCACTTACGCCTCACGCTGCATTGAAAATGAAATATTGATGCATTTTCGCTCCAGGAAGAAGACCAGGGCCGAATGTTCAATTTATGAACCCCTGGGTACAGACAAGGAGGGCAATGAAATTACACTCATAGACGTACTGGGAACCGACGCAGAAACTGTATCAGACATTGTGTCTTCACAATTTGAGCAGGAAAGGCTGTGGAAGAGACTGGTTAACCTGTCCTTCCAGGAGAGGAAGGTATTAATACTAAGATTCGGTTTAGCAGAGGGTTTCAAACTGACCCAAAGGGAAATAGCAAAAAAACTTGGCATTTCAAGGTCCTATGTATCCCGGATTGAAAAAAGAGCCATCAACCGCCTGACCGAACAGTTTGCACTGGAGGCATCTAACTGCAAGGTCAATTAATTATAAAGCACCATTTGCCATAACCCCGGGTCACCGGGGTTTGATTTATTCTGATGCTCTGGTATAATTTTCCCAGTCAACCCAAATAGCAAAACCAACAATAATCCTCAAGGAGATGCTAAAATGTCAATGTCATTAAATGTAATTTTACGCCTGCGGCTTGCCAGCAAACCCGGAACCCTGGCCAGGGTGCTGGCAGCGGTAGCCGAGCAGGACGGGGATGTTGGTTCCATCGACCTCCTGTCCGCCGCCAGTGATCATGTGGTCCGGGAAATAATGGTGCGCATGCCCTCAAATGATAAACTAAAGGAACTGGCCCACAATCTGGACGGAATGCCGGGAGTTAAACTCATTCATATCGCAGACAGGGTAATATTAAAGCACATGGGGGGCAAGCTGGAAATATCGCCCAGGCGCCAAATAGAAAACCGGGAAGACCTTGCCCTGGTTTATACACCCGGGGTAGCCAAAGTATGCGAGATTATCGCCCGGGAACCCGAATTGGCCCATAAATTGACCATGAAGGGTAACTGCGTGGCCATCGTCACCGACGGTTCCGCGGTGCTGGGGTTGGGTGACCTGGGACCTGCCGCCGCCCTTCCGGTAATGGAGGGCAAAGCAGTTCTTTTTAAACGGTTTGCCAATGTGGATGCATTTCCCATCTGTCTGGACACCAAAGACACGGAGCAGATAATTAACATAGTTACAGCCATAGCCCCGGTCTTTGGCGGCATTAACCTGGAAGACATTGCGGCTCCAAGGTGCTTCGAAATAGAGGAAGCTCTGCGCAAAAAACTTGACATTCCCGTTTTTCACGACGATCAGCACGGTACCGCCATCGTTACCCTGGCGGGTCTGCTAAACGCGTTGAAAGTGGTGAAAAAGGACATCCGTGACTGCAATATTGTACTGAGCGGCGCCGGGGCGGCGGGGGTGGCCATTACCAAAATACTGCTCAAGGCCGGAGCCGGCGATATTGTGGTCTGTGACCGCAATGGCGCCATCGGCCGTAATGCACCCCAGGGAAACAGCGCCAAAGCCTGGCTGTCCCTAAACACCAATTCAGCAAACAAACAGGGCTCCCTCAAGGAAGTCATGGCCGGAGCCGATGTGTTTATAGGAGTCTCCGGGCCGGGACTGCTGGACAGGAATGATATTCTTAAAATGAACTCCAACCCGGTGGTGTTTGCCCTGGCCAATCCGGAACCGGAAATTGCGCCGGAGGAAATATACGATATAGTTGGGGTTTTGGCCACCGGAAGATCCGACTACCCAAACCAGATCAACAACGTACTGGCCTTTCCGGGCATTTTCCGCGGTGCTCTGGACTGCCATGCCAGTTGCATCAATGAAGATATGTACCTGGCTGCAGCCAACGCCCTGGCAGGCATTATCCCGCCGGAGCAGATCAGCCCGGATAACATTATTCCGTCTGTGTTCAGCGGCAAGGTGGCCAAAGTGGTGGCCAGGGCTGTTTCCGAAGCGGCGGAAGAAACCGGGGTGGCCAGAAGTCTCATGCCTTACAACGATAATCTTATATAATTACCATTGAAAAACATAAAATTTTTTCCTTAAAAATATAATTGACAAAGCCCCATGGTACTGTTAAACTGATTTTGTAACTTTAATACCCATAAATCTCATATGTACTCTTATCCGGAGTGGTGGAGGGACTGGCCCAATGAAACCCGGCAACCAGCTTTATTTTAAAATAAAGCATGGTGCTAATTCCTGCAGAAGTGAAAACTTCTGACAGATAAGAGGCGATGCTGGATATTGCAGGCCTCTTCTGAACAGAAGAGGCCTTAAATTATCTGGGGGAGTACATAGAGGAAACACCCCCTACCGGCATAACCGCATTGGTTGAAGAAGTCCGGCAGCAGATTGCGGATAGTCGTTAATCAACCGCGGACCGATAGGCGGGATACTACAAACAGGGAAGGAGAACTGCAAGTGGAAAAGACCTATGCAGAAATCAACGCTAAAATCAAAGCGGGCAAAGCAGTGGTGGTAACGGCGGAAGAGCTTATCGCCATGGTGGAGGAAAAAGGACTGTCCCGGGCTGCCCGGGAAGTTGACGTGGTCACCACCGGTACCTTTGCCCCTATGTGCTCATCCGGAGCTTTCCTTAACTTCGGACATTCATCCCCCAGAATGAGAATGCAAAAGGTATGGCTCAACGGTGTACCAGCCTATGCGGGCATTGCCGCAGTGGACGCCTATATAGGAGCCACGGAGGTACCCGAGGACGACCCACTGAACAATAATTTCCCGGGAGAGTTCAGGTACGGCGGAGGCCATGTCATCCAGGACCTGGTGGCCGGAAAACCCGTAAAACTAAAAGCCATCAGCTACGGTACCCATTGCTACCCGCGCAAGGAACTGGAAACCACCATCACCATTAACGACATAAACGAGGCAACCCTATTCAACCCCAGAAACTGTTACCAGAACTACAATTGCGCGGTTAACACCAGTTCCCAGACTATATATACTTATATGGGGATGCTCAAACCGAACATTGGAAACGCCCATTTTTCAACTTCCGGACAGTTGAGCCCCACGCTTAAGGATCCCCATTTCATGACCATAGGCGTCGGCACCAGGATTTTCCTGGGGGGCGGGATTGGATACGTGGCCTGGAACGGCACCCAGCACTTCCCCTCCATTCAGAAGGATGAAAATGATAACAACCTGGGACCGGCGGGCGGAACCCTGGCGGTAATCGGCAACCTCAAGGAAATGAGCCCAAAATGGCTGGTGGGCACCAGTTATATAGGTTACGGGGCAACACTATCTGTGGGCATAGGAGTACCCATCCCGCTGTTAAACGAAGAGATTGCCCTATACGCCGCGGCCAAAGACGAGGACCTGTACACCCAGATTGTGGACTACAGCGACTCTTACCCCAACCGGAAGCCGGGGAACCTTGGAATGGTAAGCTATGCCCAGTTGAAATCGGGCAAAATAGCCATCAACAACAAGGAAGTGCCCACCGCACCGCTGTCCAGCTATCCCAAGGCCAGGGAAATAGCGGGAACACTAAAGGAATGGATCACCGGCGGCAAGTTTTTATTGACCGAGCCTGTGCAGCAGCTGCCCTCACCGGCAGACGGTATTGCAGCAAAAGCGTTGCAAGGTTAAGAAAGTTGCGTTTTTAGGTATTTAGGAAGGAGGGGCAAAATGTCTCCAAGAAAAATAGTACTCAGGTTCGGACCGGATATTTCCGACCAGCCCATAATATACCGGCTGGTTAAAGATTACGACCTGCTGGTTAATATAGTAAAGGCAAATGTAAACCCCCAGAAGGAAGGAACCATGGTGCTGGAACTCACCGGTGAAAAATACGACAATGGCCTGGAATACCTTAGAAACACCGGTGTTTCGGTACAGGCACTGACCCAGGAAATAGTCAGGGACGAAGATAAATGCACCATGTGCGGCGCCTGCACGGCCCTCTGTCCCACCGGCGCCCTGTATATTGAAAGGCCTTCCATGGAGGTTCACTTTAATCTGGACAATTGCGTGGTATGCCAACTCTGCGTTAAGGCGTGCCCCATGAAAGCCATGGAGGTAAGGCTGTAGTTGAATTTTGAAAGAACATACCGGGCGCTGCACCGCCAGGATGATCTGGTTCACTTCCATGTGGCCGTGAAAGAGACCGACCTGGATATAGGTATC